>NZ_JBEXUX010000006.1:0-226108 GCF_040629175.1 Embleya sp. NPDC005971
TCGCAGATGATGTCCCAGCTCGACGGCCAGCAGGCCGCCAAGCTGAAGCAGATCGCGGCGCAGGCCCGCGTCCTCCAGCAGGACCGCACCGAGGCGTCCGCGCAGCTCGCCGATCTGGAGAAGCTGCGCACCGAGCTGAACAAGAACAAGACCGACATCCAGGCCAAGCTGGCCGAGGCGAACCGACTTCTGAACACGCTCACCGAGCAGCAGAAGAAGGACGTCCTGGACTCGGACGAGCACGCGAACGACTCCACCTCGCGGAGCAACGACCGCAGCTCGCGGGACAAGGACAAGGAAACGCCGCCGGCGACCAACATCCCGGCCTCCGGCCGGGCCCAGGCCGCGATCAACTTCGCGTTGGCGCAGATCGGCAAGCCGTACGTCTCCGGCGCCGAGGGCCCCGGCTCGTACGACTGCTCGGGCCTGACCCAGGCGTCGTGGAAGGCCGCGAACGTCTCGCTCACCCGCACCACCTGGACCCAGATCAACGACGGTCCGCGGATCGCCAAGAGCGCCCTGCAGCCGGGCGACCTGGTCTTCTTCTACTCGGACAACCGGCACGTGGGCATGTACATCGGCAACGGCCAGATCGTGCACGCCCCGCGACCGGGCAAGACCGTGACCAAGGCCCCGCTCGACTCGATGCCGTTCCTCGCGGCCATTCGACCCGGCTAGGTCCATCGGTCGCCCGTACCATCACGACGGCGCCCTCCCGCGGATTCGTTCGCGGGAGGGCGCCGTCGTGTGTACCGGGTGTCGGTGCTCGCTCAGACCAGCCGACGGTCGGTCGCCCAGCGGGTCAGTTCGTGCCGGTTGGACAACTGCAACTTGCGCAGTACGGCGGACACATGGGTCTCCACCGTCTTGACCGAGATGACCAACCGCCGGGCGATCTCCTTGTACGCGTAGCCGCGGGCGATCAGCCGCAACACCTCGCGCTCGCGCTGGGTGAGCCGGTCCAGGTCCTCGTCGATCGGCGGTACGTCGGTGGCCGCGAAGGCGTCCAGCACGAAGCCCGCCAGGCGCGGCGAGAACACCGCGTCGCCCTCGCCGACCCGGCCGATCGCCCGGATCAGCTCGTCGCCGGTGATCGACTTGGTCACGTAGCCCCGGGCCCCGCCGCGAATCACCCCGATCACGTCGTCGGCGGCGTCCGACACCGACAGCGCGAGGAAGCGCACGGCCGGGATCAGCGACGCGCACTGGCGCAGCACCTCGACCCCGCCGCCGCCGGGCAGGTGCACGTCCAGGAGCACCACCTCGGGGCGGGTCTCGGTGACCACGGCCACCGCGCTCGCCACGTCGTCGGCCTCGCCGACCACCTCGACGGCCTCGCCGATCTCGGCGCGCACGCCGGTCCGGAACATCCGGTGGTCGTCGACCAGGACCACCCGGGTGCGGGCCGTCCCCTCGGGGTGCTCGGTGCTGCTCTCGGTGGCGTTCACGTGTTCGTCCTTCCCACAGCGGCCCGGCCGGCCTCGGCGCGGCGCATCTCCAGCTCGACCTCGGTGCCCTCGCCGGGTTCGCTGCGGATGTGTGCGGCGCCCCCGTTGCGGCGCATGCGCCCGAGCACGGACTCTCGCACACCCAGCCGGTCGGCGGGCACGGTGTCCGGGTCGAATCCGGGTCCGCGGTCTCGAACGAAGACCGTCACCGTGTCCTCGTCGGCCTCGCCGAACACCGAGATCGCCGCGCCGCCCGCGTACTTCGCCGCGTTGACCATCGCCTCGCGGGCGGCGGCCACCAGCGCGGCCAGCTTGTCCTCCACCGGACAGTCGCCGACGCAGACCACCTCGATCGACACGCCGTGCGCGTCCTCGACCTCGGCGGCCGTCGAGCGCAGCGCGGCGGCGAAGGTGCGGTCCGGCTCCTCGCCGTCGGGGCGGTACAACCACGCCCGCAGCTCGCGCTCCTGGGCCCGGGCCAACCGGGCCACCTCGCGCGGATCCTCGACCTGGCGCTGGATCAGGGTCAGCGTGTGCAGCACCGAGTCGTGCACGTGCGCGGCCACCTCGGCCCGCTCCTGGGCCCGGATCCGGGCCCGGCGCTCGGCGCCCAGCTCGCGGGTCTGGCGCAGCAGATACGGGCCGAAGATGACCAGCAGGCCGACCAGGAGCAGGCCGGCCCCGCGCATCGCGGCCAGCGCGTCGCCGATGCCGCCCCGCCCGAGCGAGAAGAACACCAGACCGGCCAGCACCAGCGCGGCGCCGACGAAGGTGCGCAGCGCGCCCGCCACCCGGCTGCGGCCGTCCAGCGAGAACCACCGGTCGCGCTGCGACTCGTCGGCCTGGCGCCACAACAGGATCACGCCGGGACCGGCCACCAGCAGCGGCCAGATCCAGTCGCCGACCTTGGTCCCGCTCGTGGTCGCGCCCACGCCGGTGAGCATGGTCGCCGCGATCAACACGATGATCAGCGCGAGCGCCTGGTGCCGCTCCCGCCCGCGTTCGCGGATCGGCGGGGCGGGAGTCGCCCGACCCTGGGGTACGAAGATCCAGAACGCCGCGTAGAGCGCGATCCCCAGCCCGGCGAAGAAGGCCAGTGCGACGAAGGCGATCCGCAACAGCAGCGCGTCGACGCCCAGATGATCGGACAGGCCGCGCGCGACGCCGCCGGCGAGCCGGTGCGACGAGGCGCGCCGGAGCCGGGGAATCGGCTGCGCGGGCCGAACGGGCGCGGCGGGCGGTGGATATACGGCGGTCACACGACCGATCGTCACACGCGGACGAGCCCGGACGCATCAGGGCCCGACCCTGATTCGTTCTCAGGGTGGAACCAGGGGTACGCCAGGGCGGAGCCCGATGGGAAGCGGACTTCGCGGGCGCCACGATGTACTCATGAACGACGACATGAAACCCGGTACCACGGCCGGCGACCGGGCCGGCGACGTCCCGGGCGGCCCTGCGGGGTCGTCCGCGGCGCCCACGACGACGATTCGTCCCCAACTCCTGCGCAGCACCGAGGACCGGATGGTCTCGGGCGTGTGCGGCGGCCTCGGTGAGCATTTCGGCCTCGACCCGGTGATCTTCCGCATCGTGTTCGCGGTGCTGTCGCTCTTCGGCGGGGTTGGCGTACTGGTGTACAGCCTGGGCTGGCTGTTGATCCCGGCCCGCGGTGAGGAGCAACCGGTGTTGCGCCGGGTGCTCTCCGGGAAGTTCGACCGTGGGGCGTCGGCAGCCACCGTGGTCGCGGTCATGGGGGTCGCCTTGTTCTTCACCTACCTGGACTCCGGCTTCGGCCCGTCCATTCCACTGCTGATGATCACCGCCGTGGTGCTGTTCATGGTGTGGTCCGACACGAAGAAGAAGCAGCAGGCCGCCGTCGGCGCGGCCGGCGTCGCGGCGATGGCGCCGGCGCCGACCCAGGTCGACGTGCGGCCGGACGGCGCGACGGTGCCCGGGCCGCCGATGTGGTGGCAGGTGCCGGGGGCCGAATCGCCGGCCGAGGGCGACGGTCGACCCGTGCCGCCGCCGGCGCCGCAGCGGCCCAGGTGTCCGCGCTCGTACGTCTCCCTGGCCACGCTGTCGGTGGCCACCATGGCCGGTGGTCTGCTGTGGGTGCTCGACCACGTCGGGGCCGTGGACGTGTCGTTCGTCGTCGCGCTCGCGATCCTGCTCGGCATCGTGGGCCTGGGTCTGCTCGTGGGCACCTGGTTCGGCCGGGCCCGGTTGTTGATCCTGCCCGCCCTCGGGCTCACCGCGTTGTTGGCCGCGATCACCGCGATCGGCGTGCCGTTGACCGGACCCTCGGGCGAGCGCACCTACACGCCCACCACGGTCGCCGCGCTGCCCGCCTCGTACCACCTGGGCATGGGCGCGATGGACATCGACCTGCGTCGGCTCGACCTCGGGCCGGGCGGCACCGCGCGGGTCCAGGCCCGGATCGGCGCCGGACAGATCCAGGTCTGGGTGCCCAAGGACGTCACGGTGGTGTTCGAGGGTTCGGCCGACCTCGGCCAGGTGCGCACGCCGGTCGGTCGGGACGACGGCTATCGGCCCAAGCGGGTGGAGACCTCGGGTGCGCAGGGCGGTGGGCCCGGACGGGGCACGATCACCCTCGACCTGAAGGTCGGCGTCGGCGACGTCGAGTTGCTGACCGGGGACGACGGGCGGGAGCCGCGATGAGCGCGTCGGTCGACCCCCGAACGACCCGGCACCGGAGTGCGATGTGGATGGAGGGCGATTCCCGATGAGGCCGAACAGGTACCGCTTCGACCCGATGGCGCTGATCGCGGGTGCGGTCTTCGTCGGCCTCGCGATCGCCTACCTGCTGCGCGCGTCCGGCACGCTGACGGTGCGTCCCGAGTGGGCCCTGGCGGCGGCGGCGATCGGCGTGGGCACGGCCGGGCTGGCCGGAGCGCTGTGGGCGATGCTGCCCGCGCGCGAGGCCGTGCCGACGGCGCCGATGGGGCGGATGGCGTTCGCGCCGACCGCGCCCCACCGCGCGGAGGAGGCCGAGGCCGAGCCGGGTACGGCGGTCGAGGAGCGGCTCACCCCGGGCGCGTCGATCGAGGGCGAGGACGAGCAGCACGCGGTCGCGGTGGTCGACGCCGAGGTCGACGCGCCGGCCGAATCGCCGGCCGGGGACGAGCGCCCGGATCGGGACCCGCCGACCGTCGACCCGACCAAGTAGCCGACGGGGGAAGGGCGGAGGGCGGGTGGGCCGACGGCCCACCCGCCCTCCGCCCGTTCAGCCCCGCCCGTGCGGGGTGAGCCACAGCGCCGGGTCCGGCCCCTTGGGCACGATGCCGGTCGGATTGATCCGGTCGTGGGTGACGTAGTAGTGCCGCTTGATGTGGTCGAAGTCGACGGTGTCGCCGAACCCCTCGGTCTGGAACAGGTCGCGGGCGTAGGCCCACAGGACCGGATACTCGGTCAACTTGCGCAGGTTGGTCTTGAAGTGACCGTGGTAGACCGCGTCGAACCGGACCAGCGTGGTGAACAGCCGGATGTCCGCCTCGGTGATCGTGTCGCCGACCAGGTAGCGCTGCCCGGTCAGCCGCTTCTCCAGCGCGTCCAGCCGGGCGAACAGCGCGTCGAACGCGGCCTCGTAGGCTCCCTGCGTGGTGGCGAACCCGCAGCGGTACACGCCGTTGTTCACGTCCCGGAACACGTCCGCGGCGACCGCGTCGATCTCGGCGCGCAGCGCTTGTGGATACAACTCCGGCGCGCCGGCGCGGTGCAGCGCGGTCCAGCGGGTGGACAGGTCGAGGGTGATCTGCGGGTAGTCGTTGGTGACGACGTGGCCGGTGGTCAGGTCGATGATCGCGGGGACGGTGACCCGGCCCGCGTAGGTGGGATCACTGGCCCGGTAGGCGTCGGCCAGGAAGGCCAGGCCGGTGACCGGGTCGCGCCCGTCCGGGTGATTGGTGAACCGCCACCCGGTCTCGTCCCGGATCGGGTCCACGATCGACAGCCCGAGTGCGTCCTCCAACCCGAGCAACCGCCGGACGATCACCGCCCGATGCGCCCAGGGACACGCGAGCGACACCACGAGCTGGTAGCGGCCGGCCTCCGCCTCGGGTCGTCCGGTGAAGCGATTGGCCTGTCGGACGAACTCGCCGCCCCGGCCCGACTCGGCGCTGAACTGCGGCTCGGATGTGGTCATGCGTCCACGGTAGATCGCCGAGTCCCGGGACGGGGGCCGCCGAGCCGAGGCCGGCTCGATCCGTCCGCCGGATCGGCCGCGCCGACCGTGCCCACCGTCAGGTCGGCTCCAGGCCCTTCGAGCGCAGCCAGGGGAGCGGGTTGATCGGTGCGCCGCCGTCGGGGCGGACCTCGAAGTGCAGGTGCGGGCCGGTGCTGTTGCCGGTGTCGCCGCTGTAGGCGATCACGTCGCCCGCCTTGACCGGTCCGGAGCGCACCTTGGCCCGGGTCAGGTGGCAGTACCAGAACTCGGTGCCGTCCTTGGCGGTCAGGATCACCATGTTGCCGTAGGCGCTGTTCACCTCGGTGCGAACCACGCCGTCCATGACCGCGTAGACCGAGGTGCTCAGATCGACCGGGAAGTCGATGCCGGTGTGGGTGTGCGACCAGCGGGAGCCGGACGAGCCGAAATAGGCGCTGAGGCCGCGCTGGGTGACCGGGAGCACGTACTTGGGCCTGAGGGACTCCTTGCGCTTGCGCTCGGCTTCCTGGGCCCGCTGAGCCTCTTCCTGGCGCTCCTGGAGCGAGATCCGGCTCTGCGCGCGACTGGCCCGCTCGGCGAAGTCCTCGGCGCCGACCTGGAGGTCCAGCAACTGCTTGTCCATCGACGACATCAGCGGCAGGTCCTCGCCGCCCGCCACCGGATCCGCGTCCTTGGTCTCGGCGCCCGCCGTGTGCAGGCCGCCGACCGCGGCGACGGCCATCGCGGCCGCGCCCATCACCGCGAGCGGTGCGCCGGCGGTGAGCGGGAACCCGCGTTTGCGCTTGACCCGGACCTTGTCGGCGGCTTCCTTGGGCTTGGGCGCCTTGGCGGGCCGGCCCTTCTGCCCGACACGTTCGGCCGGCTCGACCCGCACCTCGGCCGGCGCGGCCTCGTTGTCGGTGGGGGCCGGCACGCTGTCGTCGTGGTCACCGGGATCGAATGCGGGCTCGACCGGCGCGCGGGTCGCGCCGTCGTCGAACAGGTTCGTCGTGGAGCGATTGCCGCCGGACCACATGTTCGCGTCGTCGCGCGCCGGGGCGGGGGCGAACCAGGTGTCGGATTCCCATGCGGCGGTGTCCGAAGCGGCGTACCACATACCGGTGTTCGAGCCGCTGTCCCAGGACGGGTCGACGTACGGCGCGGTCTGCACCGCGGTGTCGGTGCCGGCCCGGTTCCCGGCCTGCGCGCCGTAGGCGTCGTACACACCGCTGTCGGCCCCGTCCGCGTAGCCGACGGCCGGGTAGCCGTACGTGCCGGTCGCGTCGTAGCCGCCCGTGACCGCGGTGTGCGCCCCGCTGTCGTATCCGGTCGGCGACCCGTAGCCGTACGCGTCGTAGGCCGGAACGGCGGTGTATCCCGAGGAGTCGTAGGCGGGTTGATACCCGGAGGCGTCGTAACCCGAGGAGCCGTGGCCCGGCGCGTCGTAGCCGACGGCGGTGTGGTTCGAGGTGCCGTGGTCGACAACGGCGTAGGTCCCGCTCGCGTCGTAGCCGTCGTAGGACGGCGTCGGCACGCCCCACCCGCCCGAGGAGTCGACCGCCTGGTAGCCGGAACCGCTCGCGTATGCGTTCGCGTCGTAGCCGGCGACTTGGCCGTACCCCTGGTCGTAGCCGCCCTGGATCGAACCGGACGAGCCGTAAGGGGAGTACGCACCCTCGGCGTCCGGCACGTAGCGACCCTGCTGATCCTCGCTCGGATAGCGAACGTCCGTCACCTACGTCGCCTTCGTCTCGGGGGCTGGTCGGAATCGGACTGTAGTGCTCTTGACGTTCACAGGACAATCCTCGCGAGAAGAACCGCAGGTCGGGCCGCCGAGCGGGTGACGGGCCCGGGCGGCCCGCGGCGGGCGCGGCGCAGGCGCCCGGGCCGGGCGGGGACCACCTTCGGCGAGCCGTCCCGAGCGCGGGTTACGCTCCCGGCGAGGGCTTCGCTAGGTACATGGAGGCAGTGATGGGTGTTTCCGGACCGATCCGGATCGTGGTGGCCAAGCCCGGACTCGACGGGCACGACCGGGGCGTCAAGGTGGTCGCGCGCGCACTGCGCGACGCGGGCTTCGAGGTGGTCTACACCGGCCTGCACCAGACGCCGATCCAGATCGTCGAGACGGCCATCCAGGAGGACGCCGACGCGATCGGTCTGTCGGTGCTCTCCGGCGCGCACATGACGCTGTTCGCGAAGGTCATCGAACTGCTCAAGGAGCGCGAGGCCGAGGACATCCTGGTGTTCGGCGGCGGCATCATTCCGGAGGAGGACGTCCCGGAGCTGAAGCGGATCGGCGTCGCGGCGGTCTTCACCCCGGGCGCGCCGACCACGGACATCGTCGACTGGGTGCACGCGCACGTGGCGACCACCCCTGCCTGAGCGGGCACTTCGCCCGGTTTCGGACAACCGGCGGGCGGGCTCGGCCGGCTCGTACACACGTGTCGGTGTCGGCCCGTACCGTGACCGTCATGCTGGAACGGTGGACCGCGGAACAGGTGCTGGCACTCGCGCCCGACGCCGCCTCACGCAAGGCCGGGAGCAGGTTGGCGGTGCCCCGACCGTGGTCGGCCGCGGGCAGCGCGGAGCTCGCCGGCGGGACCGCGGTGTGGGGGGTGTGCGCGGGTGGCGGCGCGACGCCGTACCGCACCGTGGTCGACCTCACCGGCCCCGCGTCGCAATGCTCGTGTCCCAGCCGCAAGTTCCCCTGTAAGCACGCGCTGGGTCTGCTGCTCCTGTGGGCCGCCGACCCGGTGGCCGTGCCGGTCGGCGGGACCGCCCCCGACTGGGCCGACGCTTGGCTGACCGGGCGCCGCGAGCGGGCCGACAAGGCCGCGTCGGCCTTGTCCGCGCCGGCCGACCCGATCGCGGCCCGGCGGCGGGCCGAGCGGCGCGAGGCCCAGGTGGCCGAGGGCGCCGAGCGGTTGCGCCGCTGGCTGGCCGACCGGGTCCAGCAGGGCCTGGCGGGCACCGAGCGCGAGGGATACGCCATGTGGGACGGCATCGCCGAGCGCATGGTCGACGCCAAGGCGCCGGGCTTGGCGGCCCGGCTGCGGGCGGCCGGGGCGATACCCGCGTCCGGGGCCGAGGGTTGGCCCGGCCGGCTGCTGGAGGACTACGCCGAGTTGTGGCTGCTCCTGCGCGCCCACGAACACGCCGACGATCTGGACCCGTCCCTGGTGGCCGGGTTGCGGGCCCGGATCGGCTGGACCGTGGACGCGGAGGACGTGCTGCGCAGGGCACGCGACGCGGGCACCGTGGTGCACGACCGGTGGCTGGTGCTGGGCAGCCGGGACAGTACGGACGGCAATCTGACCGAGCGGCGGATCTGGCTGCGCGGCGCGCGGTCCGGCCGGCCGGCGCTCGTGCTGGCCTTCGGGCCGCAGGGGCGCGCGCCACAACTGGCCCTGCCGGTGGGCCGATCGATCGAGGCGGACGCGGCCTTCCACGACGACGCGGTGCCGCTGCGGGCCGCGCTCGGCGAGCGCACCGGCGCGCCGATGCCGGGCGAGGAGCCGGTGGGGGTCGGCCCGGAGGAGGCCACCCTGGGCTACGCCGAGGCGCTGCGCAGCGAACCGTGGTTGGAAGCCTGGCCGGTGGTGCTGGCCGGCGTGGTCGCGGTGCCGGAACCGATGGGATGGCGGATCGCCGGCGCGGACGGGTTCTGGCTGCCGGTGGATCGGGCGCGGACCGGTGAGCAGGCGTTGTGGCGGTTGTCCGCGATGTCCGGGGGCGCCGGGCTGACCGTGTTCGGCGAGTACGGCGCGCGCGGATTCGTCCCGGTGACCGCGTGGCACGAGGGACAGGCCGTGCAGCTCTAGCCGGAGCCCGGGCCGCTCGCCCCGCCTCGGCGTGGGGCGGGATCGGCCGTCGGCCCGGAAGGGCCCGAAAACCATCACCGGCGCCGGTCGACACCATCGATCGGCCCGTGCGGAAAGGGAGTTCGGATGCGGGTGGCGGATCCGGTATGGGACGACCTGGTCTCGGCGGCGTTGGTGGGTACCGGCCGGCGGCCGGCCGCGGAGGTGCCCGCGCGGGACGCGCTGGGGGCGCTGGCCGCGCGGGTGGACCGGGCGGACGAGGCGGTGCGCTTGCTCGACCTGGCCGCGATCGTGATGGTGCACCGGCGGGCGGGCCGGCGGGCCCCGGCGGGTGCGCCGCCGGCGCCGTGCGGCGAGGTGGACTCCCGGCCGTCGGTGCCGGAACGGGCCCGGGTGCGGTTGCGGATCCTGCTTGAGGGCGACGGGATGGACTTCCTGCCCGAATGGCTCGCGCTGGCCCACGCGGCCGGACTGCGGGCGCCCGAGTCGGAGTTGCCCGCGTTGTTGACGGCGGCGCGCTCACGGACCGATCTGCGCGAGATCGTGGCCGACCTGGCCGGCCCGCGCGGCCGTTGGCTGGCCGGGCTCAACCCGGAGTGGGCGTGGCTGACCCGGGTCGCGGTGCCGGGCCCGGAGGATCCGGTCGAGTTGTGGCGGCACGGGCGCTTCGGCGAACGGCTGGCCGCGTTCGAGGCGTTGCGCACCGGCGATCCGGACGCGGCGCGGGGGCTGCTGGCCCGGGTCTGGAGTGCCGAGCCCGCGGAGGATCGGGCGGTGTGGGTGGCGGCGCTGCGCACCGGGTTGGCGGCGGGCGACGAGCCGTTCCTGGAGGAGGCGCTGGACGATCGGGCCAAGGTGGTCCGGGTGGCCGCCGCGCGGCTGTTGACCGAACTGCCCGGCTCGGCCTTCGCGGCCCGGATGCGCGAGCGGGCCCTGGCCTGCCTGCGGCCCGGCGCCGCGGGACGGGTGCTGGTGGTGCCGCCGAGCGGGTGCGATCCGGCGATGCGGCGGGACGGCATCGCGGAGACGTCGCCGACCGGGCGCGAGGACCACTCGTGGTGGCTGGGCGAGATCGTCGCGGCGACGCCGCTCGCGGTGTGGCGGGAGGTGTTCGGGGCCGGCCCCGAGGAGATCGTGGCGCGGGTGCTGCCGCGCCGATTCGCCGAGGACGTCCGGGAGGGCTGGGCCCGTGCGGCGGTGCTCCAGCGCGATGTCGACTGGGCCCGGGCGCTGGCCGGGCGGGGCGCGCCCACCCGGCTGCTGACCGTGCTGCCGGCGGCCGAGTGCGCCGAGCACGTGGCCCGGCACATCGCCGCGCACGGGCTGTCCGAGGCACTGCAACTGCTGACCAACTGCCCGGTACCGTGGCCGACGGCGCTGGGCGACGCGGTCCTGGACGCGCTCGCGGCGGCGGCCGAGGGCGGCGGCTACCCGTGGAGCTTCAGCGGCGCCCGGGACGTGGCCGGCCGCGGTCTGCACCCGGCCGTGGTCGACCGCGTGGAGCACCTGGCGCAGGGCGAGGGCGAATGGCCCAAAGCCTTCCGCGCCCTCGCCGACACCCTGCACTACCGGGCGACGATGCGCGCGGAGCTCCTGGGCGGCTGAACCCGGGTGCCCTCGGGCCGGACGGCCGGGCGGTCGATCGGGTGGTCCAATCATCCGTCCGGGTGGACCACCGGATGTCCCCCGCCCGGCGGACCTCGGCGCGCGAGAATGGGCGGATGGCCGACCACGCGGATCGGGACGATCCACTGGCGAGCCTGCGCCTGACCGCCCTGCGGATGTTGCGCGACTGCGGCGAGTTCCCCGAGAGCGTGTGGTGGGAGGCTTCTCCGGCCGGCCTGGTCATGCGGGCGTCGCCGGACTGGAAGCATGCCCGGATCCTCACCGGCCTGCGCCATCTGCTCGAACCCTCGCTGCCGGCCGAGATCCCGGTGTTGGAGGGCGTTGCTTTCGTGGTGGGCGTCGGCACCAACGCACGCCCGACCTCGTCGTCCTCGATCCCCGAAAGAAGGCCGAATTCCGGGACGGGCACGCGACGTCCGCGTCCGGCGTCCGGATGTTCGTCGAGATGACCTCGAACAGCACGCGCCGCGTCGACCTGCGGGAGAAGCCCGGCGAGTACGCCCGAGCCGAGGTGCCGGTGATGCTGATCGTGGACCGGGAAAAGCACGAGGTGATCGTGCACTTCGAGCCGGTCGACGGGCGTTACACGTTCACCGGGCGAGTACGGGCCGGCGCCCCGGTGCGCCTGCCCGAGCCGTTCGACGCGACCGTCGATACCGGGTTCCTGCTCGATCACCTGTGAGATCGGCACCCCCGAACGTGTCGGACCCGGGCGGCAGGATGGGTTCTGTTCGGGTTTGTTCGAGCCTTGGGGGAGCGCCGTGACTGTGTCCGCTGAACCGGTTGAGCAGAGTGTGCTCCGGGCGCATGCCGAGGACGCCTTCGCCGACGAACTGGCCGCGCTCGCCGCCGCCGACGAGCGTCCCCGACCGCCGCACTGGAAGCTTTCGCCCTGGGCGGTGGCCACCTACCTGCTGGGCGGCACGCTGGCCGACGGCACGGTGATCTCGCCCAAGTACATCGGCCCCCGGCGGATCATCGAGGTCGCCGTCACCACGTTGGCCACCGACCGCGCGCTGCTGCTCCTCGGCGTGCCGGGCACGGCCAAGACGTGGGTGTCCGAGCATCTGGCCGCCGCCGTGTGCGGTGACTCCACGCTGCTGGTCCAGGGCACCGCCGGCACTCCCGAGGAAGCCATTCGCTACGGGTGGAACTACGCGCAACTGCTCGCGCACGGCCCCAGCCGCGCGGCCATGGTGGCCGGTCCGGTGATGCGCGCGATGAGCCGCGGCCTGGTGGCCCGGGTCGAGGAACTGACCCGGATCCCGGCCGACGTGCAGGACTCGTTGATCACCATCCTGTCCGAAAAGACGCTGCCGGTACCGGAGTTGAACGACGAGGTCCAGGCCGTGCGCGGGTTCAACCTGATCGCCACCGCCAACGACCGCGACCGCGGGGTCAACGATCTGTCCTCCGCGTTGCGCCGCCGGTTCAACACCGTGGTGCTCCCGCTGCCGGCGACCGCGGACGCCGAGGTGGACATCGTCAGCCGCCGAGTGGCCCAGCTCGGCTCCTCGCTCGACCTGCCGCCGGTGGCCGCCGCCGAGGCCGAACTGCGGCGCGTGGTGACGGTGTTCCGCGAACTGCGGGCCGGTCTGACCGAGGACGGGCGGACCAAGCTGAAGACCCCGTCCGGGACGTTGTCCACCGCCGAGGCGATTTCCGTGGTCACCGGCGGCCTGGCGCTGGCCGCACACTTCGGCGACGGCGTGCTGCGCTCGGCGGACGTGGCCGCGGGCATCCTGGGCGCGGTGGTCAAGGACCCGGCGGCGGACACCCTGGTCTGGCGCGAATACCTGGAGACCGCGGTGCGTCCGCGCGCCGACTGGCAGGACTTCTACCGGGCCTGCCGCGACGCGGACCGGGCCTGATGGCGCCCCCCGCGGTCGACCCGCCGATCCTGCTCGGCGTGCGGCACCACGGCCCGGGGTCGGCCCGGGCGGTGGCCGCCGCGCTCGCGCAGGTCGCGCCGGACATCGTGTTGGTCGAGGGCCCGCCCGAGGCGGACGTGCTGCTGTCCTTCGCCGCCGATCCCGACATGCGACCCCCCGTCGCGCTGCTCGCGCACGCGGCCGACGATCCCGCGCAGGCGGGCTTTTGGCCGTACGCCGACTTCAGCCCCGAGTGGGTGGCGATCCGGTACGCGGGCGCACACGGCGTGCCGATCCGCTTCGTCGACCTGCCGGTCGCGGTGTCCTTCACGCTCGACCGGGCCCGCAGGGAGCGCGCCGAGACCGACCCGCCCCGGGACGAGGAGGCCGCGCCCGCGCCGTCGCGCGTCGACCCGATCGCGGAACTCGCCGGGCTGGCCGGCCAGGACGACCCGGAGCGCTGGTGGGAGGACGTGATCGAGCACCGGCTGCCCACCGGCGGCGACGCGCTGACCCCGTTCGCCGCGCTCGCCGAGGCGATGGCCGCGCTGCGCGAGGACGAGCCCGCGCCCGACCCGGCGGCCGAACCCGACGTCGAGCGGCTGCGTGAGGCACACATGCGCCAGGGCATCCGGTCCGCGCGCCGCGCCGGCCACCGGCGGATCGCCGTGGTGTGCGGTGCCTGGCACCTGCCCGCGCTCGCCCGGCTCCCCTCGGCCGCCGCCGACCGCGCGCTGCTGGCGCCGCACCGGGCCAGGGTCAAGGTGGAGACCACCTGGGTGCCCTGGACGCACCGCCGACTCGCGCAGAGCTCCGGCTACGGCGCGGGCGTCGCCTCGCCCGGGTGGTACCGACACCTGTACACGAACACCGACGAACACGAGTTGTTGCCCCGCTGGTTCGTCCGGATCGCCGCGCTGCTGCGTGACGCGGGTCATCCGGTGTCCTCCGCCCACGTGATCGAGGCGACCCGGCACGCGAGTGCGCTGGCCGCGCTGCGCGGGCGCCCGCTGGCGGGCCTGGACGAGACGATCGAGGCGGTCCGCGCGGTGATGTGCGACGGGGTGACCGGCCCGCTCGCACTGGTGCACGACGCCCTCGTGGTGGGCGACGTGATCGGCGAGGTGCCCGACACGGTGCCCGCCGTACCGCTCCAGCGCGACCTGTCCCGCGAGCAGCGCCGACTGCGCCTGAAGCCCGAGCCCGCGCCCCGCGAACTCGAACTCGACCTGCGCAAGGAGTCGCACGCCGACCGCAGCCGGCTGCTCAACCGACTCGCCCTGCTGGACGTCCCGTGGGGTGTGCCGGCCCGGGCCCGGGAGAGCAAGGGCACCTTTCGCGAGACCTGGCGCCTGGACTGGCAGCCCGAGCTGGCCATCCGGGTCGCCGAGGCGGGCGTGTGGGGGACCACCGTGCTCGCCGCCGCCGCGGCGCGCACGGCCGATCTGGCGATCCGGGCCGAATCGCTGGCCGATGTCACCGACGTGGCCGAGCGCTGCCTGCGTGCCGACCTGCCCGACGCGCTGCCGCTGATCATGCGCGTCCTGGACCGGCGCGCCGCACTGGACACCGACGTGGGCAAACTCGCCGAGGCGCTGCCGGGGCTGGTGCGCGCGCTGCGCTACGGCGACGTGCGCGGCACCGACACCTCCGCGCTGGGCACCGTGGTGGCCGGCCTGGTGGTCCGGATCTGCGTCGGACTGCTGCCCGCCTGCGCGGGCCTGGACGACGACGGCGCCAAGGCGATGCGCCGACACCTGGACGCCGTGCACGCCGCCGTGCAACTGCTCGGCGACGAGCAACAGCAGGACTGGTACACGGCCCTGGACCGGCTCGCCGACCGGGAAAACCTGCCCGGCCTGCTCACCGGCCGGGCCACCCGGCTGCTGCTCGACCTGGGCCGGCTCGACCCGCGGGAGGCCGCCCCGAAGCTGGCCCGGGCGCTGACCCGAGGCGTTTCGCATCGCGAATCGGCCGCCTGGATCGAGGGATTCCTGGCCGGCGGCGGCATGCTGCTCGTGCACGACGAACGGCTGATGGCGCTGGTCGACGAGTGGCTCACCGACACCCCCGCCGACCTTTTCACCGAGATCCTGCCGCTGCTGCGACGCACCTTTTCCACCTTCGCGGCGGCCGAGCGGCGGATGCTCGGCGAGCGGGTGCGCACCCCCGCACAGCCGGCCGCCGCGGCCGCGACCGCGGATTTGTTCGACGGCGGGCGGGCGGACGCCACGCTGCCGCTGCTGGCCGACATCCTCGGCCTGCGACACCCGAAGGTGGCCATCGGATGAGCGAGAGCACGACCGAGGAACGTCTGCGCCGCTGGCGACTGGTGCTGGGCGGCGACGCGGACGGCACCGGCTACGGCCCCACCGGCGAAGACCTGCGGATCGACCAGGCCCTGGCCGCGCTGTACCGCCCGGAGACGCCGGCCCCGCGCGGCAGCAGGCGCGGCAGCGGCCCGCGCGCGGCCGGCCTGGGTGCCTCCGCGCCCTCGGTGGCCCGCTGGCTCGGTGACATCCGCGAGCACTTCCCGGCGGGCGTCGTACAGATCCTCCAGCAGGACGCGATCGAGCGGCTCGACCTGACCCGGCTGCTCCTGGAGCCGGAGATGCTGGCCGCCGTCGAGCCGGACGTGCACCTGGTCGGCACCCTGCTCGCGCTCAACAAGCTGATGCCCGAGGCCACCAAGGAGGCGGCCCGCGCGGTGGTCCGCACGGTGGTCGACGACCTGGAGCGCCGGGTCGCGCAACGCACCACGAGCCTGGTCCAGGGCGCGCTGGACCGGGCCACCCGGATCAACCGCCCGCGCCACCACGACATCGACTGGAACGCCACGATCAAGGCCAACCTCAAGCACTATCAGGCCGAGCACCGCACGATCGTGCCGGAGCGCCTGGTCGGCTACGGCCGGCAGCGGCACGGGGTGCAAAAGGACGTGATCCTGTGCATCGACCAGTCCGGCTCGATGGCGGCGTCGGTGGTCTACGCGTCGGTCTTCGGCGCGGTGCTGGGCTCGATGCGCTCGCTCCGGACCTCGCTGGTCGTCTTCGACACGAGCGTGGTCGACCTCACCGAACGACTGAGCGATCCGGTGGACGTGCTGTTCGGCACCCAACTCGGCGGCGGCACCGACATCAACCGCGCCCTGGCCTACTGCCAATCGCTGATCACCCGACCCGCGGAGACGGTCGTCGTGCTGATCAGCGACCTGTACGAGGGGGGCGTCCGGGACGAGATGCTCCGCCGCGCGGCGGCCATGCAGGCGGCCGGCACCACCTTCGTCACCCTGCTCGCCCTCTCCGACGAGGGCGCTCCGGCCTACGACCACACCAACGCGGCCGCCCTCGCCGCCCTCGGCAGCCCGGCCTTCGCCTGCACCCCCGACCTGTTCCCGGAGGTGATGGCGGCGGCGGTCCAGGGCCTGCCACTACCGGTACCGGAGTCGTGACGGATCAGGTGAACGCGGCCGTGTCGATCGCGGGGAGGTCGTCGGGAAGTTCGAGCTTTGTTCCCAGGCCGACCTGGTGGGCGATGTTGTATCGGGGGTCCTCGCCGTTGTCGACCGGCTCGGAGTAGGCGATTGCCACCCCCTTTTGACGGTCGATCAGCAGGTAGACGGGGATCCCTGCTCGGGCGTACGTCCGATACTTTCCCCCCGGTCGACATCGGCGTCACCTGGCGAAGTGATCTCGCCGACGAGACGAAGCATGGTCGAGGGGTACCAGCCGTCGTGGTTCCTGCGGAACTCGATGTCCGAAGCGTCGGCAAGGCGATGTTGCACCGCGAAATCCGGGACGAACGCGCCGGTCACATGGGCGTCGCCGACCGCTTCGGGACAGTAACCGACTCCCGCCACCGCGTGTGGGACGCCTGCGTTGCGCAACATGACCAGGATGTCGATCGCCCAGAAATTGTGCTGCTCGTCGGCGGGCGGTGCCATGCGGTAGATCCCCTCGATGAACTCCACGCGGATTCCCCGGGGAGCCGGTAGCGAGGCGATGAACTTCGTCGGGTCGCCGAAAGCGCCCGTGACCGTGGTCGGCGGAGCCTCCTTCCTTCGTCGGGACCGGGTTGCGTGACCATCGTGACCGTCCGTTCGTTCGTGCGCCGGGAATCCGGATAAGTGTGATTGTCGAGCGCGGCTGCTGGCGTGGGATCGGCCACATCGAGGCATCACGGTCTGTGCGGGTGTGTTCCCTGTGTCACGGTGGAACAGGCGTAAACGGGCGGATCTCGGCGCGCGGTGACGGCGTGTCCGGGGAACGACCCGGGGCGGGAGCGAGACCCTGATTCGGGGTCGGCACTCCTGCCCGATAGCCTGCAAGGCGGATCAGCTACGCGTGCGGACGCCGTCCACCAGAACTGGGGGCGAGCCTGCCGGACCTGTGCGACGACGGACGCGGCTGCGCATCTTCCGCATATCCGATCGCGATCACAAGGACGGACCCGCGTGGACCTGTTCGAGTACCAGGCGAGGGATCTCTTCGCTAAGCACGGTGTGCCGGTTCTGCCCGGTGAAGTCGTCTTCACGCCGGAGGAGGCACGGGCCGCCGCCGAGCGCATGGGCGGCAAGGCCGTCGTCAAGGCCCAGGTGAAGGTCGGTGGCCGCGGCAAGGCCGGCGGCGTGAAGCTGGCCTTCAGCACCGACGAGGTCGTCGAGAAGACCGAGCAGATTCTCGGCCTCGACATCAAGGGCCACATCGTCAAGAAGGTCATGCTGGCCGGTCTGGCCAAGCCGGTGGACGAGTACTACGTCTCGTTCCTGCTCGACCGCACCAACCGCACCTTCCTGGCGATGGCGTCGGTCGAGGGCGGCGTCGAGATCGAGGTCGTCGCCGAGGAGAACCCCGACGCGCTCGCCAAGATCCCGGTCGACGCGATCGAGGGCGTGACCGAGGCCAAGGCCCGCGAGATCGTCGAGGCGGCGAAGTTCCCGGCCGAGCTGCACGACCAGATCGTCGCGACCCTCAAGACGCTGTGGACCGTCTTCGTCGAAGAGGACGCCACGCTCGTCGAGGTCAACCCGCTGATCAAGTCCGAAGAGGGCAAGATCATCGCGCTGGACGGCAAGGTCTCGCTGGACGAGAACGCCGACTTCCGGCACCCCGACCACGCGGAGCTCGAGGACAAGGACGCGGCCGACCCGCTGGAGGCGGCGGCCAAGGCCAAGGGCCTCAACTACGTCAAGCTCGACGGTTCGGTCGGCATCATCGGCAACGGCGCGGGTCTGGTCATGTCCACGCTCGACGTGGTCGCGTACGCCGGCGAGAACCACGGCGGCGTGAAGCCGGCCAACTTCCTCGACATCGGCGGCGGCGCGTCCGCCGAGGTGATGGCGAACGGCCTGGAGATCATCCTGGGCGACGCCGACGTCAAGTCGGTGTTCGTCAACGTCTTCGGCGGCATCACCGCGTGCGACGCGGTCGCGAACGGCATCGTGCAGGCGCTCGAACTGCTGAAGCAGAAGGGCGAGGCGGTCACCAAGCCGCTCGTCGTGCGTCTGGACGGCAACAACGCGGAGCTGGGTCGGCAGATCCTCACCGACGCGAACCACCCGCTGGTCCAGCAGGTGGACACCATGGATGGCGCGGCCGAGCGGGCCGCCGAGCTCGCTGCCGCGAAGTAAGGGAGACCGACCCAACATGGCTATCTTCCTGACCAAGGACAGCAAGGTCATCGTCCAGGGCATGACCGGCTCCGAGGGGATGAAGCACACCCACCGGATGCTCGCCTCCGGGACGAACATCGTCGGTGGCGTGAACCCGCGCAAGGCCGGCACCACGGTCGACGTGGACGGCACCGAGGTACCGGTATTCGGCACCGTGGCCGAGGCCATGGCGGCCACCGGCGCGGACGTCACCGTGGTCTTCGTGCCGCCGAAGTTCACCAAGGACGCCGTGGTCGAGGCCATCGAGGCCGAGATCGGCCTCGCCGTGGTGATCACCGAGGGCGTGCCGGTGCACGACACCGCGCAGTTCTGGGCGCTCGCCGGCGCCAAGGGCAACAAGACCCGGATCATCGGGCCGAACTGTCCCGGCCTGATCACCCCGGGTCAGTCCAACGCGGGCATCATCCCGGCCAGCATCACCAAGCCGGGCCGGATCGGTCTGGTGTCCAAGTCGGGCACGCTGACCTACCAGATGATGTACGAGCTGGCCGACATCGGCTTCTCGACCGCCGTCGGCATCGGTGGCGACCCGATCATCGGCACCACGCACATCGACTGCCTCCAGGCGTTCCAGGACGACCCGGACACCGACGCGATCGTGATGATCGGCGAGATCGGCGGCGACGCCGAGGAGCGTGCCGCGGCCTACATCGCCGAGCACATCACCAAGCCGGTCGTCGGCTACGTCGCGGGCTTCACCGCCCCCGAGGGCAAGACCATGGGCCACGCCGGCGCCATCGTCTCGGGCTCCTCGGGCACCGCGCAGGCCAAGCAGGACGCGCTCGAGGCCGTCGGGGTCAAGGTCGGCAAGACGCCGTCCGAGACCGCGCGGCTGATGCGCGAGATCATGGCGGGCTGACCTCCCGGTCACCCGTGACCCACGACGCCCCGCGAGCCGCCGTCCAGGCGGCCCGCGGGGCGTCGTGGTTTTCCGGTGTGGGCGCACCGGCTCGTCGGCGCTACGACGTGCGGGGCAGCCCGTTGTCCACGCAGCTCGTGTCCAGGGTGAAGCCGGTCTCCGGGGCCAGCAGCGCGGCCGGACCGTGCGCGAGCGTGCCCCGAGGCGGCGAGGAGGGACCCCACCGCCGGTCGGCGGCGGGCGCCACCGGCCGTACCAGCGGCGTGATCGGCTCGGGGTGCGCGGCGGTGGGCTTCGGCGCGGGTGGTTGCCCGGCCGCCGGGGTCGGCTCGGCGGTCTCGGGGGCGGCCTCGGGGGTGGTCGAGGGCGGCTTTGCGGCGACGGTCTCCGGAGCGGGCGGGGCCGCGGCCGGTGCCGGCGGGGTCTCGAGGTCGGCGGGTACCGGCGGCACCCTGCGGGCCGCCTCGGACCCGGTGATCGGTCGGATCCGGTCGCCGCCCCGCGAGTCGCGCGAGGTGCCCGGAACGAGCAGCCGCGGCAGCGCGGCGATCAGCAGCGCGAGGATCGCCGCCGCGACCACCGTGATCAGTACCGCGGTCCGGGCCCGGCTGCCCACCCGGGAGGCGTGCGGACCGGGCACGCGCGGTTCGTGGCGGGCCGCGAGGTCGCGGGTGAGCGTGGTCAGGAAGTCGTGCGCCTCGGGGCAGTTCGGCGACGGGCCGGTCAACGCGGGCACCAGCTCGGCGAGGTCCTCGTGCGCGTGCAGGAGCCGGACCCGGGTGGCGTCGGTGGTCGCCTCGGTCTCGACCGCGACCTGCTCCGGCGACATCCCGAACAGGTGGCGCATCACGAACACCCGCCGACGATGGCTCGGCACCCGCTGGAGCGCGCGCAGGAGCGCGATGTCCTGGTCGCGACGCGCGTCGTCCTCGGCGTGCGGGACGACCCGGTCGGTGTGATCCGGATGCGGCACCAGCCGCCAGAGGGCGCGCCGCAGCAGGAACCGGCGACCCAGCGCGAGATCACCCGCAAGGGTGCGTACATAGGCGGCGTCGGCGGGGGTGTCGCCGACCTCCGGCAGGTCCCGCCAGACCAGCGCGAACGCGTGCCGGGTCACGTGTGCGGCCCGGGCCGGGCTCGCGGTCAACACATACGCGTAGCGCGCGATGTCGGGGGCGATCGCCGCGTACAGGGCGTCGAAGCCCGGGGTGGGTTCGCGCGGGTCGATCCGCTCGTCATCGAGGCCCATGGGGGCGTGAGGTACCCGAGGGTCGATCGATAATGCATATTAAATGTGTTCAATCGATCAAATGGGGTGTTCTGTCACGTCTGGTGGTCATATGCGGCTCGGATCGTAGCCACGTGGGCAGCATGGGAATCGTGACCGAAACGCCGGAAACCGAGCACGGCCCGTCGGCGCCCTGGACGGTGGTCGGGTCCACTCCGTGGGCGGGAGTCGAGCGTTTTCCGGCTCTGCCGCCCGGGTCCCTCGGCGAGGCCCTGGGCCGGACCCCCGCGCCCGGGACTCCACAGCCCGAGACCCCTGAGCCCGACATCCCCGAGCCCGACAGCCCCGAGTCCGACAGCCCCGAGTCCGAGACCCCTGAGCCCAAGACCCCTGAGCCCGAGTCCGTCGAGCCCTATGTGCCCGAGCCCGAGTCGGTCGAGCCCGAGACTTCCCAGGCCGAGTCCCTCGAGTGCGAGAGCCCCGAGGCCGAGTCCGTCGAGTCGCCGGCCGCGCCGCCTTGCCCCGACGCACCGCCGATCGTCGTTCCGCCCAGGCCCGATCGTCCGCCCGTCGCGCTCCCGGCGTCGAACCCGGTCGAGACCGCGGGTCGACCCGCTCCGGGCGCAGGGCGGCCGTGGGGACCGCCGCCGCCCGGTCGTCCGCCGCTCGCCGTCCTGGCCGCGCTGCCGGGTCGGGCCGCCTTGGCCGGCTTCGCCCGTCGCCGTCCCGACACCGCCCGGATCGCGCAGGCCCTCGCCCGAGGCGTGGCGTCCGCGCTGCTCGCGGTCGGCGCGGGGCTCGGCACGGTGGCGATGCTCGTACTGATCGTGGCCATGTGCGGGGCCACCTCGGGCGGCTTCGATCACCCGCAGGCGCTGCTGCGGGTGATCGGCGGCATCTGGCTCGCGGTGCACCACGTCGGCTTCGAGTTCGTCGAGATCAGCCACACCGCGACCGGCTCGGTGGAACCGATCGTGACCGTCGTACCGCTGCGGCTGGCCCCGCTCGGCCTGACCGTGCCGTTGATCTGGCTGCTGTGCCGGCTCGGCCGCCGGCTCGCGGACGGCCTCGCCGGGACCGCGATCGTGCTCGGGTCGCAGGTACTGGTCTACACCGGGCTGATGTACACGGTGGCCGCCGGCGTCGGCACCGCGAGCGTGCGGCCGGTGTCCGGCACCGTCGCGACGGCCGCACTCGGTGTCCTGGCCGCGGGGGTGCTGGGCGCGTTCGGACCCGCGCTGGTGCGGATGCCGGCCGTGCGGGCCGGTCTGGCCTCGGCGGCGGTGCTCGCGGCGGGCGGGGCGCTCCTGGTGCTCGCGTGTCTGTTCGCGCACGCCGGCCAGGTCCGCGTGGCGCTGGCGCTGACCACGCACGACGCGGTCGGCTTCGCGGCGCTGGCCGTGTTGTGCGCGGTGCTGGTGCCCAACGCGATCGTGTGGGCGGTGTCCTACGCGGCCGGCACCGGGTTCGCGCTCGGCGCGGCCACCACGCTCGCGCCGACCGGCAGCACGTTCGGCCCGTTGCCCACCCTGCCCCTGTTCGCCGCGCTGCCCGGGCCCGCCACGGTGCCCTCGACCGCGTGGGCGCCCGCCGTGCTCCCGTTGCTCGCGGGCATCGCGGCGGGCCTGTTCGCGGCCCGGGCCGAGCCGCCCCGGGCCTGGCTCGCGGTCACCTCGCACGCGGCCGGCGCGGGTCTGGGCGTCGGCCTGCTCACCCTCGCCTCGACCCGCCTGGCCTCGGGCACCGCGGGCCTGGCCAATCTCGCCGAACTGGGCCCGAACGTGTGGCGCACCGCCGCCGCGCTGACCGTCGAGATCGCGCTGATCGCCGCCCCGACCGCGCTGATCACCACCTGGTGGCGCGGCCGGGACAACGCGAAGGCCGCCTCCGCCGAAGCGGAGACGGCCTTGGGGACGACCGGACCGACCTAGATCGTGCCGTCCACGAGGAAGTGGTAGCGCTCGGGCAGCTTGTCCAGGCAGCGCTGCTCGCCGGTCTTGGTGAGCGCGCTGTCCATGCAGTCGTAGTAGTCCTTGTTGGCCGCCTCGAACGTCCACACGCCCAGCACGTAGACCACCGCGATGGCGCCGGTGACCAGGCCCGCGAGCGCGGCGCCGGAGCGGGCGCCCGCCGGTCGGCGCACCCGCGGCCGGTGGGCCGGCCCACCCGGGGCGTGCCCCGGGTGCCGGGCGGTGCCGCCCGGACCCTCCTCGATCCGCGGCCCGGCCGTGGCCGGCGTCGACCCGCGCACCGTGCGGATGCCGAGCACCAGGGCGACCACACCCAGCACCACGCCCAGCACCAGACCCAGGTCGGACGGCAGGAACAGCGCGAAGAACACCGCCCACACCCCCGACCACAGCGCCAGTCGGCCATTGCGGACCCGGATGTCCTTCGGGTCGGGCTGTTCCCGCGGCTCGCGCGGTGCCCGCTGCGGCCGGTCCTCGCGGCCGTGCCGATCGCCCCCGTCGCCGCCGTCCCCTCGCCCGTTGCCGGGCACGTTCCACGGGGCGGCCGGCGGGCGATCGGGCGTACCCTCCGGCGGCGGGGCGTAGGGATCCCGCTCGTCGGTCTCGTTGCCGGTACTCATCCTCTGCCTGCCCTCGTCGTGCCGGATCGCGGGATTCCCTTCCCAGGATCGTACGTGTGCGGGGTGCACCGTAGTCGGGCGGCGGCGCCGTGTGGCCCCAAGGGCCTGCCGCCGGCCCCGTCGCCGGCATCCCACCCCGCCGGTTCGGTACTGCCTACCCCCTGACGCTATCGTTGCCGACGTACGGGCGCCGCTCCGTGTTCCCGCCTCCTGTCGGGGAACGCCCGCCGGACCCGTGCGAGATCCCGGCGAGAGCCCGAATGCATTCGGTGCCCCTCCCGCCCTTCCCTTCCGGAAAGAGCCGAAAAGCAGTGGCCGTTCACGCCCCGCGTACCCCTGGGCCGGCCCGGCTCGTCGTGCTGGTCTCCGGCTCCGGTACCAACCTCCAAGCCCTGCTCGACGCGTGCGCGGATCCCGCGTACGGCGCGCGGGTGGTGGCCGTGGGCGCCGATCGTGAGCGGATCGCCGGGCTGACCCGGGCCGAGCAGGCCGATGTCCCCACCTTCGTGGAGCGGGTCGGCGACCACCCGGACCGGGCAAGCTGGGACGCCGCGCTCGCCGACGCGGTCGCCGCGTACGAGCCCGACCTGGTGGTCTCGGCCGGCTTCATGAAGATCCTGGGCCCGCGTTTCCTGGCCCGGTTCGAGGGACGCACCGTCAACACCCACCCCGCACTGCTGCCCTCGTTCCCCGGCGCGCACGGCGTCCGGGACGCGCTCGCGTACGGCGCCAAGGTGACCGGTTGCACGGTCCACCTGGTGGACGCCGGCGTGGACACCGGGCCGATCATCGCTCAGGGCGTCGTCACGGTCGAGGACGGCGATCACGCCGACGGCGGCGAGGCGTTGCACGAGCGCATCAAGACTGTCGAGCGCACCCTGCTCGTCGAGGTCGTGGGCCGGCTGGCCCGCGAGGGCTACCGCATCGAAGGAAGAAAGGTCCGGATCCCCGCATGACTTCCGCCGCCCCCACCCCCACCGCCACCGAGGACGAGGCACGCCGCCCGATCCGTCGCGCGTTGATCAGCGTGTACGACAAGACCGGCCTGGAGGAGCTGGCCCAGGGCCTGCACGCGGCCGGCGTCGAGCTGGTCTCCACCGGCTCCACCGCCGGGCGGATCGCCGCCGCCGGTGTTCCGGTGACCAAGGTCGAGGAACTGACCGGATTCCCGGAGTGCCTGGACGGCCGGGTCAAGACCCTGCACCCGCGCGTGCACGCCGGCATCCTGGCCGACCTGCGCCTGGAGTCGCACCGCGCGCAGCTCGAAGAGCTGGACGTACGGCCGTTCGACCTGGTCGTGGTCAACCTGTATCCGTTCTCCGCCACCGTCGAGTCGGGCGCGTCCGACGACGAGTGTGTCGAGCAGATCGACATCGGCGGCCCGTCGATGGTCCGCGCCGCGGCCAAGAACCACCCGTCCGTCGCGGTGGTGACCAGCCCGGACCGCTACGCCGACGTGCTCGCCGCGATCGAGGTCGGCGGCTTCGACCTCGCGCAGCGCAAGCGGCTCGCGGGCGAGGCCTTCGGGCACACCGCCGCCTACGACGTCGCGGTCGCCTCCTGGTTCTCGAACGGCTACGCGCCGGCCGACCAGGAGAGCTTCCCGGCCTTCCTCGGCTCGGTCCGCCGCCGGGAGAACGTGCTCCGCTACGGCGAGAACCCGCACCAGGCCGCGGCCCTGTACGTGGACGGCACCGGCGGCCTCGCGGGCGCCGAGCAGTTCCACGGCAAGGAGATGTCCTACAACAACTACATGGACACCGACGCGGCCCGGCGCGCCGCGTACGACCACGAGCAGCCGTGCGTGGCGATCATCAAGCACGCCAACCCGTGCGGGATCGCGATCGGCGCCGATGTCGCCGAGGCGCACCGCAGGGCGCACGCGAGCGACCCGGTCTCCGCCTACGGCGGCGTGATCGCGGTCAACCGCCCGGTGAGCGTGGCGATGGCCGAGCAGGTCGCGGAGATCTTCACCGAGGTGATCGTCGCGCCCGACTACGAGGACGGCGCGGTCGAGGTGCTCGCCCGCAAGAAGAACATCCGGGTGCTGCGCGCTCCCGAGGCGCCGCGCACGCCCGCCGAGTTCCGCCAGATCGACGGCGGGCTGCTGCTGCAGAACGCGGACCGCTACCAGGCGCCCGGCGACGACTCGGCGGCCTGGACGTTGGCCACCGGCGAGCCCGTCGACGCCGAGACGCTGCGCGACCTGGTGTTCGCCTGGCGCTCGGTGCGCGCGGTCAAGTCCAACGCGATCCTGCTCGCGTCCGGCGGCGCCACCGTGGGCGTGGGCATGGGGCAGGTCAACCGGGTCGACTCGGCCAAGCTGGCCGTGCAGCGCGCCGGCGAGCGGGCGGCCGGCTCGGTGGCCGCGTCCGACGCGTTCTTCCCGTTCGCCGACGGCCTGGAGGTGCTGATCGCGGGCGGCGTGCGCGCGGTGGTCCAGCCCGGCGGTTCGGTCCGCGACGAACAGGTGATCGAGGCGGCGCGGGCGGCCGGGATCACCATGTACTTCACCGGAACCCGGCACTTCTTCCACTGAGTCCGCACCTTCCACCGAGCCGCACCGGGCCGACGGCCCGGACCCGAAACACACGCGAGGCGCGACCCCGACGGGGTCGCGCCTCGCGCGCTCGGTGCGGTGGTGCTCAGACCTTGACCACGACCGTCGAGCAGACCTTGTCCGCGAACGTCTGCTTCTTCGAGTCCCACAGCGGCCACAACCAGCCGACGTAGCAGGCGATCGAGTCCAGGAAGTGCGCTATCTGGCGGACGAAGGCCATGCCGAAGCCGGTGGGCATGCCGTCGCGCTCGCGCAGCACCTTGATGCCCACGGCGCCCTTGCCGATGGTCTGGCCGGTCTTGCCCTGGCGGTAGAGCTGCCAGAGCCCGAAGACCAACAACCCCAGGCCGCCGACGACCATCACCACGATCGGGCCGGCCCCGCCGTCGTAACTGGTCGTCTCGCTGCCGTCGAGGTGCTCGGTGACGGTGCTCTGGCTCAGGAACCAGAAGAACCCGCCGTAGAACGGGATCGCGGCCAGCATCATGACGAGCCCGTCGAGCAGGGTCGCGCCCACGCGGCGGCCCCAACTCGCGCAGTAGTCGCCCAGATTCTGCGGCGGCCCGTAGCCGTAGGGCTGGCCGTAACCGGCCTGCGGACCGTAGCCGGGCTCGCCGTACGCCGGCTGGCCGTAGGCGGGCTGGCCATAGCCCTGACCCTGGCCCTCGGCGCCGTAGCCGGGCGGCGGGCCGTACGGGCCCGGAGGTTGGGACATGCGGAACTCTCCCCTGAGAACGCGCACACACCTGGTGCACGACGCCGATGACCCCGGGTTTCGTCGACACGCGAGCGCCGTGACGGGCCCGGCGTCGCCCCCACCACCCGAGAGCCTGTTGGAGGCGGCACCCTATCCCGAGGCGGTTGGCGCTCGGTAGGTCTTTATCGGACTGGTGATCGGGATCATGCGGCAGGACCCGGCGAGCGGGCCGGGCGTCGCGGCGCAGGCGGGACTTGGCATTCCCGGTGAAAGGTGCGTTGCATAGGAGGATGCAGGATCAGGCGACTCCGGGACCCCAGGGCCAACGCACACCACTCGCGTTGCCGCCGGGGCCCTCGGCGGCCTCCGCCGACCCGCCCACGCTGCCCCCGTTCCCGGCGGTGCACCCGGCCGAGCTGGGCCCGCAGAACCAGATCAAGCCGCTGGTCACGCTCAGCGGCAAACGTTTCACCTGGGCGGCCGGGGTGCGTGCCGCGCTCGGCGTGGGCATCCCGTTCGCGATCGTCACCGCGGCGCTCGGCGTCGGCTACGGCACGTTCGCCGCGCTGGGCGGCTACACCGTCCTGTACGCGGCCAAGGAGCCGTACGCGCGCCGGGCGATCACCCTCGCGCTGGTCGGCCTGGGCCTGGCCCTGTCGCTGGCGCTGGGCTCGCTCGCGGCCGGCACCGCGCTCCTGTACGTCCCGGTGATCACCCTGGTCGCCACCGTCGCCACCTTCCTGTGCGGCGCGTTGCAGGTGGACCGCCCGGGCGGGTACATGTTCACCCTGGTCTGCGCGATGGGCGCCTTCCTGCCGCACCAACCCGACCTGGTCCCGCAGCGGGCCGCGCTCGTGCTCGTGGGCGCCGCCGGCGCGTGGCTGGTGTCGATGTCCGGCTGGCTGGTGCGACCGCGCCACCCCGAGCACATGGCGCTCGCGGCCTGCTTCGAGGCGCTCGCCGACTTCTTCGCCTCGATCGGCGACCAACCCAGCGACGCCGCCCGGCACCGCGCGTCCGAGGCCGTGCACACCGCGTGGGTGACCGTGTTGCGCGCGGACACCAAGCGCAATCGACGCACCGGTGAGGCCCGTCGGCTGCGGGTGTTGTGCCGGCGCGCGCTCGACCTGTTCCAGGCCGCGCAACTGCTCGCCGTCGAGCGCACCCGGCCGCTGCCGCCGGAGATCACCGACACCGTGCGCGCGCTGGCCGGCGCGGTCGGGCAGCCGCGGCTGGTCCCGGTGATGCCCGCGGTGCTCGCCGACACCGAGACCGCCGCCGAACGGCTGCTGCGCACGGTGCTGCGGTCCGCCGCCGAGGCGGCCGGCCGGCCGGCGGTCAAGGAGGGCGAGATCATCCCGGGCCGCCGGCCCACCGCCGGCGAGCGCCTGCGCGCCGCGTTCGACCGCTCGTCCCTGGTCCCGCCGACCGCGCTGCGCACCGGCCTGGGGGTCGGCTCGGCGACGCTGGCCGCCGTGCTGCTGCCGGTGGTGCACCCGGTGTGGGTGGCCATCGCGGCCGGCGCCGCACTCCAGGGCGGCAATGTCGTGCTCGACTTCGGCCGGGTGTTGCAACGGGCGATCGGCACCCTCGTGGGCGTCGCGGTGATCGCGCTGTTCTTCCACGACCTGATGCCCAACCAGTGGCTCGTGGTGATCGCCGTCGCGCTGCTGTTCGGCGCGACGCAGACGGTGATCGCCCGCAACCTGGCCGTGGGCGCCGCGTGCGTGACCCCGGTCGGCCTGTTCCTGGCCGCCACCGGCCAACCCGGTGCGCACGTGGGCGATCTGGCCGCCACCCGGGTGATCGACACCGTCCTGGGTCTGGCCGTCGGCCTGACCGCGAGCCTGGTGTTGTGGCCGCGGGCGTCCGCGACCCGACTGCCGCGCCAACTCGGCCGGGCCGTCCGCGCCGAGGCGATGTTGCTGCGGGCCACGGTCACCGGGCAGATCGTGGACGATCCCGCGTGGGGCAGCACCCGCCGGGCGGCCCGGCGCGAACTGCTCGATTTGTGGAGCGTGTACGAGGCGGCCCTGGGCGAGTTCACCGGCCGTCGACTGGACGCCGAGCGCCTGTGGCCCGCGATCGTGACCGCCCAGCGGCTCGGCTACCGGCTGATGACCACCCCCGAGACCTACCGCGCCGAGCCACCCGAACCGATCCCCGCCGACGACCTCGACCGGCTGGACGCCTACCTGGCCGAATCGGCCTCGGCCGCCGAGGACCGACGCCCCCCGACGCTGCCCGAGCTGCCGGACCTGTGGGGGTATCCGGTGCTGCGCCAACACCTGAAGCGCCTGGGTCGCACCATCGCCCGGGCGAATGAACCACTGCCCGCCCGGCAGTTGCCCGCGTTCGTCCAGCGGCGCATCCTGGCCCCACCCGCCCGGTTCCTGTACGGGGCCCGCCGCGCGTCCGTCGCGGATACGGAACAATCGCAGCCGGGACAATCGCAGCGACCGGCCCCAAACCGCGGACCAGGAGACAGAACTTGAAGGCGCAGATCCTCGACGGCAAGGCCACCGCCACCGCCATCAAAGCCGAACTGGCCGTTCGGGCCGAGGCACTGAAGGCCCGCGGCATCACGCCGGGTCTGGGCACCGTGCTCGTCGGCGACGACCCCGGCAGCCACTCGTACGTGCGCGGCAAGCACCGCGACTGCGCCCAGGTGGGCATCGCCAGCATCCAGCGCAACCTGCCCGCGGACGCGACGCAGCAGCAGGTCGAGGACGTGGTCCGCGAGCTCAACGCGGATCCGGCCTGTACCGGCTACATCGTCCAGCTCCCGCTGCCCAGGCACCTGGACGCCAACCGGGTCCTGGAGCTGATGGACCCGGACAAGGACGCCGACGGCCTGCACCCGATGAACCTGGGCCGGCTGGTGCTGGGCCAGGAGGCGCCGCTGCCGTGCACCCCGCGCGGCATCGTCGAACTGCTGCGCCGGCACGACATCGAGATCAACGGCGCCGAGGTGTGCGTGATCGGCCGAGGCGTCACCGTCGGCCGCCCGATCGGCCTGCTGCTCACCCGCCGCACCGAGAACGCCACGGTGACCCTGTGCCACACAGGCACCAAGGAACTGCCGTTCCACGTGCTCCAGGCGGACATCGTGGTCGCCGCCGCCGGCGTGCCCGGCCTGATCAGCGCGGACATGGTCAAGCCCGGCGCGGTGCTGCTGGACGTGGGCATCACCCGCACCGACCAGGGTCTGGTCGGCGACGTGCACCCGGAGGCGTACGAGAAGGCCGCCTGGGTGGCGCCGATGCCCGGCGGCGTGGGTCCGATGACCCGCGCGATGTTGCTCACCAACGTCATCGAGGCCGCCGAGCGGCAGGTCACCAGCCTGTGATCGAACCGCGTCGGGCCGCGGGCCGCGCGTTCGTGGGCGCCCGCCGGCGACCCGCGCTCGCCGGGCCCGGGCCCGGCGCGGTGTCGCTCGTGCCGGGATGAGGAGAGGTGGGACCTGTGGCAACCGCTCGGGGGCGACGCAAGGACGGCAGGAAGAAGGAGCCGGGCACCTACCTGCCCGAGGGTGGTGCCTCGCCGGCCGGACCGGGGCCGCTGCGGGAGTGGCCCGCGATGGTGGTCTTCGGCTGCCTGATCGCGGCCCTGCTGACCGCCGCGCTCGATGGCTTCCGGATCGCCGCGGTCCTGATCGCGGGCACCTTCCTGATCGCCGCGATACTGCGGCTGTTCGTAGCCGACGTGGGGGTGCTGGCGGTTCGCAGCCGGTTCACCGACGTGGGTGTGCTGCTGTTCTTCGGCGCCGCGGTACTGCTTCTGGGGCTGAGCATCCCCGAACCGCTCGTCGATCTGCCGTGGGTGCCCAAACGCACCGGTTCGTAGGCGCGCGGGCCGAGGGGAGGTCGCCTCCCCTCGGCCCGCGTCACATCCGTACCAGCGGCCTCAGTACAACCGGCGCGCCTCGGCGGCGATCTCGGCCGGGGTCATCTCGGCGGCGCGGGCGATCTCGGCCCGGCGGACCGCGGTGATCGCGTCGAACAGCGTCTCGCCGAGGGCCTCGCGCAGCACCTCGCTCGCCTCCAGGGCGGCCAGCGCGGCGGCCGGCGAATCCGGCAGCCGGGGCACGCCGGCCACGGCCGACGGATCGCCCGGCACCTCCGCCGGCAGCCGCAGGCCGTCCTCGAGGCCGGCCAGCCCGGCCGCGATCACCGTGCCGACCACCAGGTACGGATTGGCGGTCGCGTCGAAGCACTTGAGCTCCGCGTTCGCCGTGTGTTGCCGCTCGCCGGTCATCCCGGTGACCAGCCGCAACGCCGCCTCCCGGTTCTCCAGACCCCAACAGTGGTACACGCCCGCCCACCGGTCCGGCTCCAGCCGCAGGTGACTGGCCGCGCCCGGCGCGCCGATGGCCAGCAGCGCGGGCAACTCGCGCAGGACGCCCGCCAGGAACGCCTCGCCCTCGTGGGTCAGTCCCTGGGGCCCCTCGCCGCCGTGGCACAGGTTCGTCCCGTCCCGCCACGGCGAGAAGTGCAGGTGGGCGCCGTTGCCCACCTCGCCGGGCAGCACGCACGGCGCGAAGCTGACGGTGTGCCCGTGCCGGGCGGCGACCGCGCGGATCGTCTCGCGCACCAGGATCGTGGTGTCCGCCGCGCCGACCGGATCCTCCGGCGCCACGGACACCTCCAACTGGCCCGCCGCGTATTCGGGGTGCACCTGCAACACACTCACGTGCTGGGCGGCCAGCGCGCGGACCAGCTCGCGCAGTTGGCCGGACACCCGGACCACCCGGGTCATCCCGTACGCGGCCTTGTGGAAGGCGGGCAGGAAGCGGCCGGCCGGGTCCTCGGTGCCGGTGATCCACTCCACCTCGAAGCCCATCCGCAGCGACAACCCGCGCAGCCCGGCGCGGGCGGTCATCCGCCGGGCGAAGGTGCGCTGGCAGCCCGCGTACGCCACGCCGTCCTGGGTGTAGCGGTCGCCGGGCGCCCAGGCCCAGCCCGGTTGCGCGGCCAGCGGACGCAGCGCCGCCAGGTCGGGGATCAGCCGCAGATCGCCGGTCGGCCCGCCGACCAGCGTGCCGGCGGTGATCGAGTCGTCGGCCAGGAACACGTCGAACACGGGGGAGAAGCCCACGCCGTGCGTGGCGGCCGCGTCCAGGCGCCCGTACGGGATCGTCTTGACCCGGGTGATGCCGGCGTTGTCCACCCAGCCGAGGGCGATCACGTCGATCGCCTGGGGCGCGGCGGCATCGGCCGACACCGACGCGCCCAGCGGGTCGAGGGTGGGCCGGTGGGTCGACTCGGTCGGGACCGACGCGAACATGTAGTCACCCTCCGGGGTCAATCGACTTCGACAAGTGACGAACCTACCGGTCGGTTCCGCCGAAACGAAAACCCGGCGGACGGAAACCGGTTCGGGGCGAACCTCACACCGGTGGTTGGCCGAGCGGCCCCGGGGGCGGGAGTAATGTGGCGGCGAAAAGTATCTCGATGCCGAGCTACCGGCACACTGCCATCGGCGTCGGATCCCGCCGCAGCAGAGGAGACCCGCGCGCAATGTCCCGTACCCCCGTCAACGTCACCGTCACGGGCGCGGCCGGTCAGATCGGCTACGCGCTGCTGTTCCGCATCGCCTCCGGTCACCTGCTCGGCCCCGACACCCCCGTGCGCCTGCGCCTTCTGGAGATTCCGCAGGCGGTCAAGGCCGCCGAGGGCACCGCGATGGAGCTCGACGACTGCGCGTTCCCGCTGCTCGACGGGATCGACATCTTCGACAACCCGACCGACGGCTTCGCGGGTGCGAACGTGGCCCTGCTGGTCGGCGCCCGTCCGCGTACCAAGGGCATGGAGCGAGGCGACCTGCTGGCCGCCAACGGTGGCATCTTCAAGCCGCAGGGCGAGGCGATCAACGCCGGCGCCGCGGACGACATCAAGGTGCTCGTGGTCGGCAACCCGGCCAACACCAACGCGCTGATCGCGCAGCAGCACGCGCCGGACGTACCGGCCGAGCGCTTCACCGCGATGACCCGCCTGGACCACAACCGCGCGCTGACCCAGCTCGCGAAGAAGACCGGCGTCGCGGTCACCGAGATCGCCAAGCTGACCATCTGGGGCAACCACTCGGCCACCCAGTACCCGGACATCTTCCACGCGCAGATCGCCGGCAAGAACGCCGCCGAGGTGGTCGACGACCAGACCTGGCTCGCGGACACCTTCATCCCGACCGTCGCCAAGCGCGGCGCGGCGATCATCGAGGCGCGCGGCGCGTCCTCGGCGGCGTCCGCGGCCAACGCGGCGATCGACCACGTGCACACCTGGGTCAACGGCACCGCCGACGGCGACTGGACCTCGATGGGTGTCGTCTCGGACGGCTCCTACGGTGTGCCCGAGGGCCTCATCTCGTCCTTCCCGGTCGTCTGCAAGGACGGCACGTGGGAGATCGTCCAGGGCCTGGACGTCAACGAGTTCTCCCGCGGCCGGATCGACGCGTCGGTGCGGGAGCTGGCCGAGGAGCGCGACGCGGTGCGCGAGCTGGGCCTGATCTGATCCCGAGCCGGGCGCCGTCGATCGGCGCCCGGTGCCGATCAGTCGGTGCCGACCGGGGGCGGGCCGAACGGCCCGCCCCCGGCGTGTTCCAGGAGCCTGCTCGGCACGATGGTGGTGCGGGTGCCGAGCACCAGGGGTTCGTCCCGGAGCCGGTCCAACACTTCCTCCAGGTGCCGTACGTCGGTCGCGGTTGTCCGCAGCACCGCGTCCGTGTCGCCGGCCACGCTGTCCGCGCCGATCACCTCGGGATGCCCGCGCAGGCAGGCGAGCAGTCGGCCGGGAGAGGTGCGCGGCGCGCAGGTGATCCGCACGAGTGCCTCGGTGGTCCAGCCCAGTGCGTGCGGATCCACCCGCGCGTGGAAGCCCCGGATCACCCCCGCCGCCCGCAGCCGGTCCACCCGGCGCTTGACCGCGGGGGCGGACAAGCCGATCTCGGCCCCGATCCCGGCGAAGCTCGCCCGGGCGTCGAGGACGAGGTGAGCCACGATTTGTTTGTCCAGGCCGTCCAGTCGCACGCCCCCATCGTGGCCCGCGGGCGCGGGGTTACGGGCGGGTTTGCTCGTGCTGCCTGATTCGACCGGATCATCCGACCCCTCGCCACGATCGACACCCTCGACCGGGTCGGCATCGCCACCCGCGCCCGGACGGGTCGGCACCCGACGCCCGGACCCGGTCCGCCGACGGGGTCGGCGGACCCGCCGTCACGTCGGTCGGCCCGGTGCGAGGCCGCCCGTGTGGACCCAGTTCGGAAGGGGTTCGCGGGCGGCGAGCCAGGAGGCGGGGATGTCGGTCGGGTCGGTGCGGGCGGCCACCACGCCGGCCGTGATCGCGCAGGTGGTGTCGACGTCGCCCAGACCGCGGGCGGTTTCCCACAGCGCGTCGTGGAGGCTGTCCGGGTGGTGGGCCGCGGTCCACAGGGCGAACGGGACCGTGTCGGGGGCGCTGATCCGCGATCCGTTGCCCAGCACGCTCACCGCGTGCCGGACCGAGCTGCCGGGGGGCAGCCGGGAGGCGGTGCGCAGGCCGGCGGCCACGTCGCTTTCCGGGGTGTGCCCGGCCACCTCGGTCAGGAACTCGACCGGATCCGGGGCCGGTTCGTCCCGCCCCCGGGTCGCCAGGGCCGCCGCGACGGCCACCGCGACCGCGCCCGCGATCGCCTCCGGGTGGGCGTGCGTGGTCGCGGCGGAGCGCTCGGCCTCGGTCACGACGTGGGTGAGGTCCCGGTCCGCGTGCCAGGCGCCCAGCGGCGCGACCCGCATCGCGGCGCCGTTGCCCCACGAACCCTGGCCCCCGAATTGGCGGCGCGTCACCTCGCGCCACGACTCGCCCTCGTGGATCGCGCGCAGCACGCCATGCATCGACGGGCCGTAGCCGCGATGCGGGTCGGCCGTGTAGGACGCGGCGAAGTGGGTGGCCAGCGCGTCCTGGTCCACGTCGTCGCACAGGTGCAGGATGCGCAGTACGGACAGCGCCATCGCGGTGTCGTCGGTCCAGTGCCAGAACCCGGCTTCCGGTGCGATCCGGCGGGTCTGCCGCTCGGTGAGTTCGGCGCCTCGGTAGGCGAACCACTGTTCGCCGAAGGCGTCGCCGAGGGCGAGTCCATGCAGGGCACGGGCGGCGTTCGCGACGCGTCGGGTACGGTCCGGGTGGCTGGGGTTCATGCGCTTCACCCTGCCGGCGCCGGCTCGATCGGGTCCACGGCTTTCCCGGGCGCCCGAAGTCGGTCGCATCCGAAGGAAAGTGTCGGATATTGCTCAGTCTTATCTCGATATCAAGAGGCTCGGCATCGAACGACTCGCTAGAATGATCCCATGAAAGACGAGGTCGACCGGCTTGTCGCGGCATGGAAGCGGGAGCGCCCGGACCTCGACGTCGAACCCCTCGAAGTACTGAGCCGGGTCACCCGACTGGCGAGGCATCTGGACCGGGCCCGGCGTACCGCGTTCTCCGCGCGCCACCTCGAACCGTGGGAGTTCGACGTGCTCTCCGCGCTGCGCCGGGACGGCGCGCCGTACCAGCTCTCGCCCGGCCAACTGCTCACCCAGACCCTGGTGACCTCCGGGACGATGACCAATCGCATCGACCGCCTCGCCGCCAAGGGTCTGGTGTTGCGGCTGCCGGACCCGGACGACCGGCGCGGTGTGCTGGTCCGGCTGACCGAGGACGGTCGCGACCGGGTCGACGCGGCGATGGCCGAGCTGCTCGGCCAGGAGCGGGCCATCCTGGCCGGTCTGACGGTCGATCAGCAGGCGGCGCTCGCCGGGCTTTTGCGTTCGCTTGTCGCGCCGTTCGACAACCACGCCTGAAACAAACCTCTTTGACCATTTCATGGCCATGATTCACTCTTGGTGATCAAATGTGTCAAGCACCCGTTGTGTGTCGGGAACGGCTGCCTGTAGACAAGTCCCTGTTGGGAGCGCAACCGCAAGGGTTCGCCTCGGGGAACAGGAGCAAGGCATGACATGCATCAATCGGCCGGTCGGCGGCCCGCGTCGGGAGCGACGCGCCGCGAGTGACCGGACCGGCCGACCCACTTTTGCCGAACTCGTCGCACTGACCGGACACGACTAGCCCCGGCCTCTCGGAGGTGGGGGGAACGGCCCCGCTCACGATCCGCGAAGGCGTCTTGGGGAAGTAACGCCGGAGCGGTCGGAAGGCGGCGACCGAGGAATGACACGTGGGGGCGCGGGGGTGGCCGGCCCGGGGGGAATTGTGGGGGGACTCGGGGGAGGGGCCGGGAAAAGTGGGGGAACGGGACGAGCACCGGGGTAAAGCGGGGCGGGGAAGCACGGGGCGGGGAACGCGCGCAGGGGGCGATGAAACGAGGGGGTCGGGGGGCGACCCGGGGAGAAAGTCGGCGGGGGTGCACACGGCGGCGGGCCGGTGGATGACGATCCACCGGCCCGCCGCCGTGTCCGCGTGCCCGGCTTCGGACACCGACCCGGCCGCTCGGATCCCGGCCGGTGGATCGGCTCAGTTCGCCGGCGATCCCGTGTCCGCGGGGCCCGCCTCCGGGGTGAAGGTCACCGGCAGCCGCTGCAGGCCCCGCATGATCAGCCCACCGCGCCACCGCAGTTCGTCCTCGGGCTGGGCGAGCCGTACGTCCGGCAGCCGACTCAGCAGTGTGCCGATCGCGATCTGGCCCTCCAACCGGGCCAGCGGTGCGCCGATGCAGTAGTGGATGCCGTGTCCGAACGCGAGGTGCTGGTTGTCCGCGCGGGCCGGATCCAGCAGATCGGGCTCGGCGAACCGGCGCGGGTCCCGGTCGGCCGCCGCGAGCACGACGAGTACCGGCTCGCCCGCCGCGATTTCCTGATCGCCGATGGTCAGCGAGCGGGTGGCGTAGCGCCACGTCGCCAGCTCCACGGGTCCGTCGTAGCGCAGCAGTTCCTCGATCGCGGACGGGAGGGAGGTCGGATGCGATCGGATTTCGCGAAGCTTCTCCGGGTTCGAGAAGAGTGCGTGCATTCCATTGCCGATGAGGTTGATCGTGGTTTCGAAACCCGCGAACAGAAGCACGAAGCACATGGCGGCGACTTCCGCTTCGGTCAAGTGGTCGTCATGGTCGCTCGCCCGGATCAGATCGGAGATCAGGTCGGTGCTCGGCGCAGCCCGCTTGCGATGGATCAACTCGGCCAGGTAGCCCCGGATCTTCTTGACCGACCGGGCGACGCCGCCACGCGGGCCGCCCCCGTGCCGCACCATCATCCCGGCCCAGGTCCGGAAGTCCGCCTGGTCCTCCTCGGGCACCCCGAGCAGATCGCAGATCGTGTGGATCGGCAGCGGAAATGCGAAGTCGTGGATCAGGTCGGCCTCGCCGTTGCGTGCGAAGTCGTCGAGGAGGGAGTCGGTCAATTCCTGGATACGGGGCCGGAACTCCTCGATCCGTCGGGGCGTGAAAGCCTTCGCGACCAGCCGGCGCAATCGGGTGTGGTCCGGCGGGTCGAGGTTGAGCAGGTGCGCGCCCACGCCCGAACGTTCGCCGGGGATGCCGACCTTGCCCTGCTTCCACGCCGCCTCGGACCAGCGTGGGTCCTTGCTCAGCCGCTGGTCGGCGAGTGCCTGCTTGGCGTCCGCGTACCGGGTGACCAGCCACGCCTCGACTCCGCTGGGCAGCGTCGTCCAGTGCACGGGCCGGTGCTCGCGCAAGTGTGCGTAGGCCGGGTACGGGTCGGCGACGAACTCGCGCGAGAACAACTCGGGTCCGGCCGGCACCGCGTGCGCCGGGCACCGGGCGGGGTCGTCGGTCACGACTGCGGGGTCCGCGTCGCGCGCAGGCCCTTGACGCCGAGCCAGCCGATCGCGTTGCCCGCCACGAACGAGACGATCGTCAGGGCCAGATGGATCAGGAAGAACGTGGTCGCGCCGTCGTTCCAGGACCGGTCGTCGGCCCAGATGTTCTTGAGGAAGTTCGGCCACAGGATCCAGCTCCAGACGCCGAACAACACCAGACAGGTGGAAATACCTCGGCCGATCCTCAACGTGAAGCACCTGTTCCTCGGTCGAAACCCCAGCAAATTTGTCCCGGTTCAGTATGCGGCGGCGCGGTCGACCAACCGCAGCCGGGGGCCGCCAGTACGCTCATCACATGTCTGATTGGTTCCGGGCTTCTCGCAAGCCGGCCGTGTTCTGTGCTGCCGCGCTCGTTTTCGCGTTCGTTCCTGCTCCGGCCGCACTGGCCGCAGGTTCCACGCCGGAGCCCCAACCACCGACGCCGATGTCCGACATCGGCGGACCGCGCCTGGCCCAGGCCGGTGTACAGAGCGACCTGCCGCCCGGCACACCGCCGTTGCCCGCCGTCGAGGGCTGGTCCTGGGTGGTCGCGGACGCGGACACCGGCAAGATCCTGGCGGCGAAGAACCCGCACTGGAAACTGCCGCCGGCCAGCACGCTCAAGATGTTGTTCGCCGACACGGTGCTGCCGAAGATCGACCGCAACACCACCCGTCTGGTGGCGCCCGCCGATCTGCAGAACCTGGGCGAGGGCAGCAGCCTGGTCGGGATAAAGGAGAACGAGACCTACAAGGTCGAGGACCTGTGGCGGGGTGTGTTCCTGCGCTCGGGCAACGACGCGGTGCATGTGCTGTGCGCGATGAACGGCGGCGTGCCCGCGACGGTGCAGCAGATGAACGAGCGGGCCAAGCAGCTCCAGGCGGGCGACACGAATGTGGTCTCGCCGGACGGCTACGACGCGCCGGGTCAGGTCTCCAGCGCGTACGACCTCGCACTGTTCGCCCGTGAGGGACTCAAGAACAACGACTTCCGGTCCTACGCGAGCACGAAGGTCGCCGACTTCCCGGGTGTGGCGGGGGCCAAGTTCCAGATCCAGAACACCAATACGATGCTCGGCCAGTATCCGGGGATGATCGGCGTCAAGAACGGCTACACCACCAACGCCGGCAACACCTTCGTCGGCGGTGCGCAACGCGGCGGCCACACGCTGCTGGTGAGCCTGATGCACGTCGAGGGCAAGGGCAAGACCTACGAGGACACCGGGAAGTTGCTCGACTGGGGCTTCGCCGCGCTGGCCCAGGCGAAGCCGGTCGGTGCGTTGGTCGAGCCGCTCGCGGTGCCGGGCGGCGATAAGAAGGACAAGAGTTCGAAGTCGGCCCAGGCCGGGTCGGGCGACGCGAAAACCGCTCACGCGGCGTCTTCCTCGAAGGACAAGGGCTTCAACTGGGGGCTGTGGGCGGGGCTGGGGGTGCCGGCGGCGCTCGTGTTGGGCGGCGGTGTGTTGTTCGCCCTTCGGCGGCGCGAGGGGAATACCGGGGTTCGGTTCGAGGACATGCAGCCTTAGCGGTTGCCCGGGTCGAGGTGGCCTCGAACGCCGGCCGGGTCGCATCGGCTGTGGACGCCGGTCGGCCGAAGTGGGCCGGGTTTACCGGGGGTTTCGGGTGAAGCGCTCCAGGAGGATGCCCAGGGCGGCGGTGCCGGCGATCGCCAGGCCGTAGGTGCGGGCCGGGTGGGCGGTCTTCGCGGTGTAGCGGGACAGGTCCAACACGGGTTCCGCCGCCGCCTTTTCCGCCGCGGCTTCGGCGTTCTCCGCGATGTCCGCGGCCTCCTGGGCGTTGGCCGTCCAGGCCGCGCAGAACAGCAGCAGGCGGGTCACGAAGTAGATCCACAGGAGCAGTGCGACCGGCACCCCGAAGGCGCCGTACGCGCTCTTCCCCGCGACCCCCGCGATGTACGAGGACACCAGCAGCTTCAACAACTCGAAGCCGACCGCGCCGATCAGCGCGCCCTGGATCGCGACCGACCGGTGCATGGTCAGCCGGGGCATCCCGACCAGCAGGTAGAGGAACAACACCACGCTCGCGCCGACCGCGACCGCGAACGCGGCGATCTGGAGCAGGATCCGGCCGACCGGCTGGTGTTCGAGTCCGATCGAGTCGGAGATCTCCCGGATCACGACGGTCGCGAACGTGGACGCGCCCACCGACAGCGCGAGCGCCAGCCCCAGGCCGATCAACACGCCCACGTCGGCGAACTTGCGCACGAACACGTTGCCGGGTTCCTCGTCCACGTCCCACAACGCTCGGATGGAGGAGCGGGTCGCGTCGACCCATCCGGTCCCGGACACGAGCAGCAGCGCGCCGCCGATCACCCCGACCGCGCCGGCGTTGCGCACCAGCGCGTCCAGGTCGAGCTTGTCCGCGATGCCGGGGATCTGCTCGGAGATCTTGTTCTGCATGCGTCGGACCTGGGACGCGTCCAGCGCCGCGGCCACCACCGCCGCGGCGAGGGTGATCAGCGGGAACAGCGACAGGAAGCCGTAGTAGGTCACCGCTGCGGCAAGCCGATTGCCCTGTCGGTCGCCGTAGCGTGAATACGCCCGCCAGGTGGGGCCGATGATCGGGATCCGCGCCAATCGTTCCTTGATCGCCACGGATGACGGCTGCCCCTTCGATGCCCGACCCACACCCGACTCCGCTCTGTGACGTCCCGAGTGGCCACGGCGGCGTCACACGGGCAAGGGACCTGGCAACGACTGGCCGAACGCGAAGTCACGTTGCGGACGCCACACCCCGTCGGCGCCGTGCTCGTAGAGGCTGAAGCCCCAGATCGGGAAGACCGCGTCGTAGTCCACGAGTTCGGCGAACGCGAGGTCGAGCATATGGTCCGGCAGGTGGTGCGCGACGGTCACATGCGGGTGGTACGGGAAGTGCAACTCGCGCTCCAACGGCCCCGAACGCACCGCGGCCTCGATCCGCTCACACTCCGGGATGCCACGCGCGACCTGGACGAACACCACCGGCGAGGTCGGCCGGAAGGTGCCGGTGCTGCGCAGGTGTATGTCGAACGGGGCCTCGTCGGCGGCGACCGCGCGTAGATGTTCCTCGACGTCGGCCATCGCCTCGTCGGCCACCTCGGTGGGCGGCAGGAGGGTCACGTGGGTCGGGATGGCGTTCGCGAGCGGATCCCCGAACCCGGCGCGGCGAGCCTGCAGCTCGCTGCCGTAGGGCTCGGGAATCGCGATCGACACCCCGATGGTGCGCTTCGCCATGTGCTGCGCCTCAGGCTCCCGTCCGGCCGGTCACCGGGGGCAGGAAGCCGACACGGTCGTAGGTCTTGGCCAGCGTCTCGGACGCCACCGCGCGAGCCTTCTCCGCACCTCGGGCGAGCACCTTGTCCAGCTCGCTCGGGTCGTCCAGGTAGGTGCGTACGCGCTCCTGGAAGGGCTCCACGAATTCGACGAGCACCTCGGCCACCTCCTTCTTCAGGTCGCCGTAGCCCCTGCCCGCGAATCGCTCCTCCAACGCGGCGATCGAGGTGCCGGACAGCGCCGAGTGGATGGTGAGCAGGTTGGACACGCCCGGCTTCTCGGTCTCGTCGAAGCGCACCTCGGTGCCGGTGTCGGTGACCGCGCTGCGGATCTTCTTCGCGCTGACCTTGGGGTCGTCGAGCAGGTTGACGATGCCCTTGGGGGCCGAGGCCGACTTGCTCATCTTGATCGTCGGGTCCTGGAGGTCGACGATCTTGGCCGTCTCCTTGACGATGAACGGCTTGGGGATGACGTAGGTCTCGCCGTAGGTCGAGTTGAAGCGCTGCGCGACGTCGCGGGTCAGCTCCAGGTGCTGGCGCTGGTCCTCGCCGACCGGGACCGCGTCCGCCTGGTAGAGCAGGATGTCCGCGACCTGGAGCACCGGGTAGGTGAACAGGCCGACCGTGGTGCGGTCGCTGCCCTGCTTCGCGGACTTGTCCTTGAACTGGGTCATCCGCGCGGCCTCGCCGAAGCCGGTCACGCAGTTCATGATCCAGGCGAGCTGCGCGTGCTCGGGCACGTGGCTCTGGACGAACAGCGTGCAGCGCTCGGGGTCGAGGCCGACCGCGAGCAGTTGCGCGGCGGAGATCCGGGTGCGCTCGCGCAATTCCTTCGGGTCCTGGGGAACCGTGATCGCGTGCAGGTCGACCACACAGTAGAAGGCATCGTGGCTGTCCTGGAGCGGCACCCACTGACGGATCGCACCCAGGTAGTTGCCCAGGTGGAATGAATCCGCAGTGGGCTGGATTCCGGACAGAACACGGGGACGCGTCGATGCCATGACGCCATTCTCTCAGGCGCGTGAGGCGGATCCGGTCAGGGGAGCCGCACGACGTCCGCGCCGGGCGCACAACAAAGCGGGTGAGCGCCCCGGGGAACACGCAACGATCGTGCGGTGGTGCACAACGCAGGTGGCTTTACCGCTCCTTCCGGCGCAACCTAGGCTGTGGACGGCCGATACACAGGGTCGTCGACCGCACATCCACGGTGACGATCGCCTCCGGCCCCGGCCTGCCGCCATGCACGGCTACACCAACGGCACGGCACGTCGACGTGGGTCGCGGAAATCCCGTGTACCCGTGCGCTGCCGCCGTCCGCGAGAAGGGGATATCGCGTGCGCCTCACCTCGTGCTGCGGTCGATCGGGTCGCTCCGTGCTGCGGGCGGAGCGCGTATCGCCCGGAGCCGAGCGAGCGCGGATGCCTCGACAGCGGCGCCGCGGGTTCGTCGCGCCGCGGGCGGCCGAGCTGCGGCACTACGTGATGTGCCCGCCGGTGTTCTTGGATCCGGCGGTGGCCGGGTCCGCGGCGCGGACCACCGCCGCGATGGGGCAGTGGGAGCGGTTGCGCGGGACGCTGATCGCGCTGGGGCATCGGGTGAGCCTGGTGCCGGGCCGGCCGGGGCTGCCCGGCATGGTGTTCGCCGCGCGGGCCGCGACCGTGGTCGGCGGGCGGGTGTTGGGGGCGCGGCCCCGTGCGGCGGATCGCTCCGCCGAGACGCCGGTCTACCTGGAGTGGTTCGATCGGCACGGCTTCCGGGCGGGTCTGGAACCGGTGTTCGCGCACGAGGGCGAGAGCGATCTGATCCCGGCCGGACCGCGACTGTTGGCCGCGGCGGGACCGTCGACGGAGCCGGCCGCGCATGCCGAGGCGGAGGCGTTCTTCGGCCTGCCGGTGCTTGCGCTCGAACTCGCCGACCCGCGCTTCGAGCGGCTCGGGTCGGCGCTGACCGTGCTGGGCGAGCACACCGTGGCCTTCTACCCGGGGGCGTTCACACCTCGGGCGCAGCGTCGCTTGGCCCGGGTGTTCCCGGAGCGGATCGAGGTCGACGAGGCGGACGCGCTCGCGCTCGGCCTGGACGCCGTCTCCGACGGGCGCAGCGTGTTATTGGGTGACACGACACCGGCGCTCGCGGCCCGGCTCGCGGGCCGGGGTTTTCGTACGATCGAGCTTGATATGTCGGCATTCGCGGCCCACGGTGCGGGCGTGCGCAGTTGCGTACTGGAACTGCGCGCCGGTCGTTGATCGCACGCCTTCGCGGGGTATCCCGTCCGTGCGCACTCGGGTGAGTTCATCCTTCTTGCCGCTGTTGTGCGTTTTCCTGGTTTTCGTACCTTCATTTGCCCTCGTACCACGGATCCCTCCCACCACATCCCGAGCGATCTCCACCGTTGCGAAAGGACGTCATGAGCACGCAGCACTCGCCCGTCCCCTCCTCCGAGCACCAGTCCGGGATCGGCCGTCAGGCCGGCCCGGGAGTCGAGAGCACCCGACTGATCGAACAGGCCGAGGAGTTCAGCGCGCACAACTACCACCCGCTGCCGATCGTGGTGGCCCAGGCGCACGGCGCCTGGATGACCGATGTCGAGGGTCGCCGCTATCTGGACATGCTGGCCGGGTACTCCGCGCTCAACTTCGGGCACGGCAACGCGCGCCTGATCGACGCGGCCAAGCGGCAACTGGATCGGGTCACGCTGACCAGCCGGGCGTTCCACAACGACCGGTTCGCACCGTTCTGCGAGCAGCTCGCGGAGCTGGCCGGCATGGAGATGGTGCTGGTGATGAACACCGGCGCGGAGGCGGTGGAGACCGCGGTCAAGACCGCGCGCAAGTGGGGCTACGAGGTCAAGGGTGTGCCGGACGGGCAGGCCAGGATCGTGGTCGCGGCCGGCAACTTCCACGGCCGCACCACCACCATCGTGAGCTTCTCCACGGACGAGGAGGCGCGCCGGCACTTCGGCCCGTACACCCCGGGCTTCGACGTGGTGCCCTACGGCGACGCGGCGGCGCTGCGGGCGGCGATCACCGACGACACGGTGGCGGTGCTGATCGAGCCGATCCAGGGCGAGGCCGGCGTGCTGGTCCCGCCGCCGGGCTATCTGGCCGAGGTGCGTCGGGTCACCGCGGAGCGCGGGGTGTTGTTCATCGCCGACGAGATCCAGTCCGGGCTCGGGCGCACCGGTCGCACCTTCGCGTGCGAGCACGAGGGTGTGGTGCCGGACATGTACATCCTGGGCAAGGCGCTCGGCGGCGGCATCCTACCGATCTCGGCCGTGGTGTCCTCGCGCGCGGTGCTCGGCGTCTTCGCACCGGGCGAGCACGGCTCGACGTTCGGCGGGAATCCGCTGGCCTGCGCGGTGGGCCTGGAGGTGCTGGAGATCCTGCGCTCCGGCGAGTTCCAGCAGCGCTCCGCCGACCTCGGCGACCACCTCCACCGCGAACTCGCCGCCCTGGTGGGTCACTCGGTGGTCACCGTGCGCGGTCGCGGCCTGTGGGCGGGCGTCGACATCGATCCGGCCCACGGCACCGCGCGCGAGGTCTCCCAGGCCCTGATGGACCGAGGCGTCCTGGTCAAGGACACCCACGGCCAGACCATCCGCATCGCCCCACCCCTGGTCATCTCCAAGGACGACCTGGAGTGGTCATTGGACCAACTGCGAGCGGTGTTGGGCTGACACACTCGCGCCTACGCGAAGACGGCCCCGGCGCCGAAGGCTCCGGGGCCGTCGGCGGGTGACCCCGCGCGCGGCGGAACGGGCCCACATCGTCGGGGTAGCCAGTGGTAGCGCCGGAGATACTATCGGTGGCGACAGTATCTCCGGCGGTAGTCTCCCGGCCGAAGGAGCCGCCGGACGTCGTTCGCCGGCGAGGGCGGCATCACACCGGGCGCGTCAGCCGCGAAGCGCGTGCGCGAAGGCCTTCCACGCTGCCGACGTGATGGTCAGGTGTCCGACGCTCGGGTCCTTCGAGTCGCGGACCGGGACGAAGCCCGGGAGATCATCGCGGACCTCGACACAGTCTCCTTGAGCCCCACTGTGCGTGCTCTTGCGCCAGGCATCGCGCGGATGGCTACTCATTACTTCAGGTCCTTAGCGATCGTGTGCATCAAATCACGCGAGGGTTCGACGTCCGCTGCCGCAGCACGTAGGAGGTCGAAGGTGCTCGAGTATGTCTTCAGATCGTCATCCCGTTCGATAAAGAGATTACTGGTCTGCTCTTCGACATACACGACGTCGAGATCGCCGGGAATCGGGAACTCCAGAATCACGAATGATCCGAGCAGGCCCGCATGCGCCCCGGACGCGAACGGCAGCACCTGCAGGGTGATGTTCGGCTGCTCGGACACGGTGAGCAAGTGCTGTAGTTGTCGCCTCATGGTGGCCGGTCCTCCGATGGCGCGCCGCAACGCCGACTCGTCGACGATCGCCCAGAGTTCCAGAGGAGTCGAGCGCGACAGCGTCGCGGCCTGACGGGCCAGGCGAACGTCCACCAAGGCGTCGACCTGGGACGGAGTGCTGACCGGCGAGAGGCTGCGCGTGACGGTGCGGGCATAGTCGGGTGTCTGGAGCAGGCCGGGGACAAGCGTCACCTGATGGCTCCGAGCCGACGTCGCTTCGGCCTCGAACGCCAGGTAATCCGCGTAACGCCTCGAAACGACGTCGCTGTACGGCGCCCACCACACGCGAAGTCTGCTGTGCCGGGCGAGTTCCGTCAGAGCCTCTTTGGTTGCGACATCCACGACTCCGTAGATGTCGAGCACCCGAGCGAGATCATGAGGCTTGAGTCCGGTGCGCCCGTACTCGATGCGGCTCATCTTCGTCGGATGCCAGCCCATCCGGTCGGACGCTTCTTCGGCCGTAAGTTCTGCTGCGCATCGGAGTTTGCGCAACTCCAAGCCCAGCATGCGCCGCCGCACGGTCGGGATCGCCGCCATGGTTCGCCTCCTTCTTTGCATACCGATGCGCGCCAAGTCTGGATGCCCACGAGCCTGTCAACACGCGAATCAATAAGTGCATGTCGAGATCTGAAGAGTGTGTTGCACTTTCGCCAGGATAGGAGCAGGCTACAGATAGCGACATGAATCGCACGGATGGTGAGATTTGTTGCTCTGTGGAGACAGTTTGGCCTTCGGCCGCTCTGCGCCGACTCGAATCGCGCGGCGGTTCGAGACCCGCCAGTGCGAGGGCCCTCGGAGCGCACCCGGGCGGTCGTCGGATGTGAAGGAGGAACGCGCCACCTGGAGGGGCCGAATTCCGCACGACCACAAGGCGGTTGGCTTGCAAGCCGCCGCCCAACCGATGTAGGGGGCGAGCAATCGCCTTGGACAGCAGCTCGCCCCCTACGTGCCCAATGGAGAGGACAGTACCCACGATGCCAGATGCCAACGAAGTGGACGTCATTTCGCCGGCCGACGCCACGACCGCCGACGCCTTCCAAAACGCCCGACTCGCCTACCTCGTACGGCAGGCCGCGCTCGTCATGCGACGCCAAGAGGCGGCCCGACCCCGCCGGGAGGTGGTCTCGCACAGCGGGGACGACCTTCGCGTCGGCACGGAGTTCTTCGAGCGTCACCGGCACGCGCTCTGCCGGGATGCCGTCTCCGAGCGGGACGGGACGTTGATGGACGTCATCGGCACATGCATCTATCTACGCGGCCGTGACGGGCTCGAATTCGTCTGCCGCATCCACGACTTGGTGATCCTCGCCCCGCCGCCGCCGATTCTGTACCGACGCGTGCGCTACGTCGGCCCGGAGGACCCCACGCACCGCCCGGACGGCGAACTCACCGAACTGTGGGCTGTCGACCAAGGCAAACTCGCCACCGTGCAACCCGCCAACGGCCACGCCTGGTTCGCCCTGCTTTCCGACCTGGAACGCACCGGCTTCACCCTCGGCCCGATCGCCGACTGGCCGAAGCCACCCTTTCCGCCGAACCGCCCCACCTGACCACACACCACTACGCACACGGCAGCGGCCGCCCCGGGAGACCTCCCGAGGCGGCCGTCGTCCGTGGCGGAAGGCTTCGGCCGGACCTCTTCGTCACGGATGTAGAACCACCGCAACGCCACTCGTCGTCGAGGTCGTCCAGCGGCCCACCCAGGTGCCCGCCGAGGCCGCCGTTCCCTCGGGCTCCGCCGCGCCGGCATCCGTTGCGACAGGTTCTCCCGGCCCGGAGCGTGCCTGGGAAGGCCACTTGCCGTGATCAGGTGATGCCTACGACCGTCACAGTCACCGAGACGACGAAGGGGCCGCCCTCGGTGGGGCGGCCCCTCCTTGTCGGGTGTCTCGGACACCCCTTCTCACGAGCTGCGGCGGCCGACCAGCCTCGGTCTGGGTTCTATGCCGGAGAGGCCGTTCCAGGCCAGGTTGACCAGGTGGGCTGCGACGTCGGCCTTCTTCGGGCGGCGGACGTCGAGCCACCACTGGCCGGTCAGGGCGACCATGCCGACCAGCATCTGGGCGTACATCGGGGCGAGCTTCGGGTCGTAGCCGCGCGACTTGAACTCCAGGCCGAGTACGTCCTCGACCTGGGAGGCGATGTCGCTGATCAGCGATGCGAAGGTGCCGGTGGATTGGGCCACCGGCGAGTCCCGGACCAGGATCCGGAAGCCGTCGGTGTTGTGGTCGATGTAGTCGAGGAGGGCGAAGGCCGCCTGTTCGAGCAGTTCCCTGGGGTGCCCGCCGGTCAGTGCGCCGGTCACCCCGTCCAACAATGCGCTGGTCTCGCGGTCCACCACGACGGCGTACAGACCTTCCTTGCCGCCGAAGTGTTCGTAGACCACCGGCTTCGAGACACCCGCCTTGTGCGCGATCTCCTCGACACTCGTCGCGTCGTAGCCACGCTCCGCGAACAGTGTTCGACCGATGTCGATCAACTGCTCGCGACGCTCTTTCCCGGTCATGCGCACACGACCGCCGCCGCGCGGTGCACTCCGCCTGCTGCTCTCGGTCACTGGCCCATCATGCCGCGCGGCGAGCCGCGACCCGTTCCCGGTCCGGCCAACGTACGTCCCGGACCCAGCCGAGCTTCTCCATCCAGCGGATCGTCCGGGCGCTGCTGTCGAGCTGGCCGCGCAGTACGCCGTGTCGTGCGCTGGTCTGATCCGCGTGGTGCAGGTTGTGCCAGGACTCGCCCATCGAGGGGATCGCCAGCCACCACACGTTGCCCGAACGGTCCCGGGACTTGAACGGCTGGTCACCGACCGCGTGGCAGATCGAGTTGATCGACCAGGTCACGTGGTGCAGCAGTCCCACCCGGACCAGGCCGGCCCAGAAGAACGCGGTCAGCGCGCCCTGCCACGACCATGCCCACAGGCCGCCGACCAGCGCGGGAACGGCCAGCGAGACCGCGACCCACAGCGGAAACTGCCGGGAGACGCGCACCATGTCGCGGTCCTTGAGCAGGTCCGGCGCGTACTTCTCCTGCGAGGTCTGCTCGACGTCGAACAGCCATCCCATGTGCGCCCACCACAGACCCTTGGCCAGCGCGCCGACGCTGGTGCCGTAGCGCCACGGCGAGTGCGGGTCGCCGTCCTTGTCGGAGAACCTGTGGTGCTTGCGGTGGTCGGCGACCCACCGCACCAGCGGCCCCTGCACCGCCATGTTGCCCGCGATCGCGAGCATGATCCGGACCCAGCGTTTGGCCTTGAACGACCCGTGGGTGAAGTAACGATGGAACCCGATCGTGATTCCGTGGCCGGTGATGGCGTACATCACGACCGCGATCACCACGTCGTGCCAGGACAGCCCCCAACCCCATGCCGCCGGCACCGCTGCCACCAGCGCGAGGAACGGGATGCCGATGAAGAGCGCCAGGGCGATCTGCTCGGCGAAGTGCTTGCGCTCGCCGCCGAGGGTGCCGCGCGGTGCGGTGTCGGTGGCGGACTTCCGTTCGGCTTCGAGCACGCCGGCGCCGGGGGAAGGGGTCATGAGGAGTCCCTCAGGTCGGGGGCGGACAACGCTACGGCGACGTAACCTACGGAGCCGTAAGTTCCGTCAGTATGGCAGGTCATGAGCGGAAAGTGAGGTGTCTGTACCCTCTCCGATTCTTCCGGTGAATCCCACGTCGGAGAGGCTTTCCGCGCCCGCTCGACGGCATGCGCGCGGCGTCGGACCGGGCTCGCGCGGGTCCGCGGCGCGCGCTCGTGGCGATGTTCCGTCGGGCCGACGGGGGGTTATTCGCGCACGAAGAGCCGAGGGGCCGGCATAGTGGGTGCCGTGAAAACGGGACGCACCCGCCTGCCAAGCGGAATGCCCGATTCATTCCGCTATGGTGTAACTCGGCAGCACACGGGGTTTTGGTCCCCATGGTCCAGGTTCAAATCCTGGTAGCGGAGCCTTTCGGCGGCATCGCCGGCACTGGCGCGTGGAGCCTTCTCCCGACGGCGCTATCCTCGTAGGGCCCGGTTTGTTCGGCTCGGCTTCGTCGTGCCGTCATTTCGTTTCTCCGGAGTCGGCCTCCGGAGTCGTCGGGCATCCCCCGCCAGCGATGCCGAGGAGCCTTGCTCTGTGAGCCCCATCCGCCCGGCTGCCGTCGTCGTACTTGCTGCGGGTGAGGGCACCCGCATGCGTTCCAAGACCACCCCGAAGGTGTTGCACGCCCTGGCCGGTCGGGCCATGGTCGGGCATGTGGTCGAGGCCGCCAGACGGCTGGATCCCGAGGACCTGATCGTCGTCGTCGGCCATGGCCGCGACCAGGTGGCGAGCTACCTGTCCGCGCTCGACCCGGCCGCCCGGGTGGTCGTCCAGGAAGAGCAGAACGGTACCGGTCACGCCGTGCGGGTCGCCCTGGACGGGCTCGCCGCGGGCAGCCGGGAGCCGGACGGCGTGGTCCTGGTCACGTGCGGGGACACCCCGCTGCTGACCACGGAGAGCCTGGCCGCGCTGGTCGCCACCCACGAGCGCGAGGGCAACGCCGTCACCGTGCTCTCCGCGGTCGTGCCCGACCCGACCGGCTACGGCCGGATCGTCCGGGAGAACACCCCCGACGGACGCGGCGCGGTGACCGCGATCGTCGAGCACAAGGACGCCTCCGCCGCCCAGCGCGCGATCGCCGAGATCAACTCCGGCGTGTACGCGTTCGACGGCAAGCTGTTGCGCGAGGCGCTCGGCCAGATCACCCCGCACAACAGCCAGGGCGAGGAATACCTCACCGACACGCTGCACGTGCTGCGCGAGGCCGGACACCGGGTGGGCGCCGCCGCGGCCGTGGACCACCGGGAGATCCTGGGTGTCAACGACCGGGTGCAGCTCGCCGAGGCCCGGCGGGTGTTCAACAACCGCCTGATCGAGGCCGCGATGCGCGCCGGGGTCACCGTGATCGACCCGGCGACCACCTGGATCGACGTGGACGTCACGTTCGAACCGGACGCCGTGCTCCACCCCAACACCCAGCTCCACGGTGCGACCAGCGTCGCCGCCGAGGCCGTGGTGGGCCCCAACAGCACACTGCGCGACACCGTCGTCGGCGAGCGGGCCCACGTGTACAACACCACGAGCGAGGGCGCCGAGATCGGCCCCGAGGCCACCGTGGGTCCGTACACCTACCTGCGACCGGGTACCCGGCTCGCGCGCGGGGCCAAGGCCGGCGGCTTCGTGGAGATGAAGAACGCCGTGGTGGGCGAGGGTTCCAAGGTGCCGCATCTGACCTACGTCGGGGATGCGACCATCGGGGTGGGCGCCAATATCGGTGCGGCCACGATCTTCGTGAACTACGACGGCGTGAACAAGCACCACACGGTGGTCGGGGACCACGTGCGGGTGGGCAGCGACACCATGCTGATCGCCCCGATCGAGATCGGCGACGGCGCTTACACCGCCGCCGGATCGGCGATCACAGAAGATGTCCCGCCCGGTGCGATGGCGGTGGCGCGGGGGCGCCAACGCAACATCGACGGGTGGGTCGCACGCAAACGCGCGGGAACGGCCTCGGCGCAGGCCGCCGAACGCGCGCTCGCGGTCACGCAGGGCGACTCGGGTGACGTGCACACAACGGCCGGGCCGAACGACGGTTCGACCGAGGCGAATGGCAAGGAGACGGTGCTGTGAGCGGGATCAAGGTGACGCCTGAGCGCAAGCTCATGCTCTTCACGGGCAGGGCCCACCCCGAACTTGCGAAGGAGGTGGCCTCGGAGCTCGGTGCGGATCTCGTTCCCACCAAGGCCTTCGAGTTCGCCAACGGGGAGATCTACGTACGGTTCGAGGATTCCGTACGGGGTGCCGACGCGTTCGTGATCCAGAGCCACACGGCTCCGATCAACACGTGGATCATGGAACAGCTCATCATGATCGACGCGCTCAAGCGGGCCTCCGCCAAGCGCATCACGGTCATCGTGCCGTTCTACGGCTATGCCCGGCAGGACAAGAAGCACCGCGGTCGCGAGCCGATCTCGGCCCGGCTGATGGCGGACCTGTTCAAGACCGCGGGTGCCGACCGGCTGATGGCCGTGGACCTGCACACCTCGCAGATCCAGGGCTTCTTCGACGGCCCGGTGGACCACCTGTTCGCGCTGCCGCTGCTGGCCGACCACGTCGGCAAGCGGGTGGACCGCGAGCGGCTGACCGTGGTCTCCCCGGACGCCGGTCGGGTCCGGGTGGCCGACCAGTGGACGGACCGCCTGGGTGCGCCGCTGGCGATCATCCACAAGCGCCGCGACCCCAACATCGCCAACGAGGTCACCGTGCACGAGGTGGTCGGTGACGTCACCGGCCGGACCTGTGTCCTGGTCGACGACATGATCGACACCGGTGGCACGATCTGCGCCGCCGCCGACGCGCTGTACGACAACGGCGCCGCCGACGTGATCGTGGCCGCCACCCACGCCGTGCTGTCCGGCCCCGCCGTGGACCGGCTCAAGAACTCGCGGATCAGCGAGGTCATCGTGACCAACTCGCTGCCGATCGAGGAGGAGCGTCAGTTCGACAAGCTGACCATCCTGTCGATCGCCCCGATGGTGGGCCGGGCGATCCGCGAGGTCTTCGAGGACGGTTCGGTCACGAGCCTGTTCGAGGGCCACAGCTGACCCACGGCTTCGGTCACCTCGGCCCGGATGGGCCGTTGAGTTGTAACTTGCGTACGCCGCCCGGTCGTTCGGCCGGGCGGCGTACGTGTGCCCACCTGCTTTTCAAGGTATGTTGCCCCGCATGGGGAGCGCACTGTCACTCGTTCGAGTGGTGCTCGCCGCGACCCGATTTCGGGGTGACCGAGAAGAGCGGGTAGGCTAACGGGGTTGCCCGGCGAGGGATGCGCGCTACTTGCTCCGTGATCGACGCGGTAGTTGTGTGTCGTGTGCTCCTCCAAGGCTTTTGCAGGGGACCCGGTGCCACTCGGGCACCTACGAACCGGCTCCGGCGATCATCGTCCGCAGTCGGTCCGCACCATGGGGACCCCGCCCCGCCATCCGCCACCGCGTCGTTCGAGGAGTACCCGTCGTGTCCGAGGTCCGTATCGTCGCCGAGCCGCGTTCCGAGTTCGGCAAGGGTGCCGCCCGTCGCGCCCGTCGCGCGGGTAAGGTGCCGGCCGTCCTCTACGGTCACGGCTCCGCTCCGCTCCACCTTGCGCTTCCGGGCCACGAGCTCATGCTCGCGCTCAAGACCCCCAACGTGCTGTTCTCGCTGGACATCGACGGCAAGGCGCAGCTCGCCCTGCCCAAGGATGTACAGCGGCACCCGATCAAGCGTCACCTCGAGCACGTCGACCTCCTGATCGTCCAGAAGGGCGAGACGGTCACGGTCGAGGTCCCGGTCAGCACGGTCGGCGACATCGCCCCGGGCGGCCTGCTCGAGACCGTCGTCCCGGCGCTCCCCGTCGAGGCCGACGCCACCGCGCTCCCCGGCACCATCGAGATCGACGTGACCGGCCTGGAGCCGGGCGCCTCGGTGCACGCCAAGGACATCAAGCTGCCGAAGGGCACCGCGCTCGCGGGCGACCCGGACGCGGTCATCCTGCACATCCTCACCCCGTCGGCTCCGGAGCCGACCGCCGAGGAGACCGCGGCCGACGAGGCCTGATCGGTCGTTGTCGTCAAGGCGAACGCGGGGATCACAACATCATGAGTGAGTCGCAGGCCCACGCCGGCACGGAGAACAGTCCGTGGTTGGTCGTGGGCCTCGGCAATCCCGGGCCCGAGTACACCGGGAATCGCCACAACGTCGGATTCATGGTCGTTGACCTGCTCGCCGAGCGGGATCGCTCGAAGTTCAAGGCGCACAAGTCGCGCGCCCAGGTGGTGGAGACCCGGATCGGCCCGCACCGGGTGGTGCTGGCCAAGCCGATGTCGTTCATGAACCTGTCCGGTGGTCCGGTGACCGCGCTGCGCGACTTCTACAAGATCCCGGTCGCGAACATCATCGCGGTCCACGACGAGTTGGACGTCGACTTCGGCGTGCTGCGGCTCAAGCGCGGTGGCGGCGACAACGGGCACAACGGCCTGAAGTCGATCACCAAGTCGCTCGGACCCGACTACCTGCGGGTGCGGTTCGGCATCGGTCGCCCGCCCGGGCGGATGGACGTCGCCGCGTTCGTGCTCAAGGACTTCTCCGCGACCGAGCGCAAGGAACTCGCGTTCGAGGTGGACCGCGCGGCCGACGCGTGCGAGGCGCTGGTGCGCGAGGGCCTGGAACGCGCGCAGAATCAATTCAACACCTGATCGTGGCGGATCGGGGCGGACGAACGAGGGCGGGCTCCCCACGGGGACCCGCCCTCGGCCGTACCCGCTCGGCTACCAGCGCCCGTCGTCGCGGATGCGCACCGGTGCCAGCCCCAGGACCAGCGTGCTGATCGCGTTGTCCATCGACGAGCCGATGAACCACTCGCCGGTGTGGTCCAGGCCGAACACCCGACCGCTCGGGTCGATCGCCAGATAGCTGCTGCCGTCGTCCTCGTCGCCCAGCGGGGCCAGCGGGGTGCCCAGCGCGCGACCCACGTCGGTGAGCGTGCGCGGCAGGTGCAGCCCGCGGGTGGGGTCGATGGTGAACGGTCGACGGAGCACGTCCTTGCCCGCGCCGGTGATGGCGAAGTGCAGCGTGCCGAATTCGGCCCAGGCCACCAGCGCCGCCGGGAACACGCTGTGCCGGTGCCCGTCGGGCGACTCGTGGTCGCTGATCTGCCGGGCCCAGGTCTCGGCCTGGGCCAGCCGGCGGCGGCCCACGGTCCAGCCGGCCCGCTTGAGCTCGTGCACCACGTCGGTGGAGAAGCGGGACACGTCAGCCGCTTTCCGTCGACGCGACGCCGAAGTGTTCGAGCATCGGCGCGCAGGATCGACACGGCGGTTGATACGTGTCGTGTCGTGGGTCGCCGTCCTCGCGGATCCGGCGCAGGGTCAGCTTGGCCCCCTTGAGCGAGCGCCGTGCCTCCTGCACGGTGAACGCCCGCCGGGCCGCCCGCTTGGTGCGCGCCGCCTCCGCCTCGAAGAGATGCTCGGACACCAGCTCGACCTCGGGGCAGCGGCCCCGCCAACGTTCGCGTGCCTCGACCGGGAGAGCCATCAGGAAGTCCCGGACCAGCGGATGCGCCGTCGGCACGGTGTCGCCCTTGGCGCCGGCCCGGGTCCGGACGCGCTTGCCGATGAACAGCGCCGCGGCCACGGCCGGGAGGATGCTCTCCCGGGTGCTCCCGGGGGCATCCCGCTCGTGCGGGTCGGGATCCACCGGTTCGAGGTCCGGATCCACTTCCGCCGTACGTTCCTTCGCCAGTGTCGTCGTCGGAGTACCCGCGGCCACGTGGCGTTCCCTTCTCGTTCATGTGCTGCTGCAATCGACGCGGTTGTGTCGACGGATCGATCATGCCGCGCCCGGATCGGTGACTGTGCGTGTAACAGCGTGCCAAACGTCTCGGCGACCCGTGCAACCGGGACTCCCGCAAAGATCTTTGCAGTTCGGACCGACCGCGGATTTCCCGGTTGACCCGCGGCGGAGCGGATCGGGCGCTAGCTTCGTTCGGGTGGGGGTGCCGTGCGGCGGCTGGGCCCGCGCGGCCGGGGGGTTGCAGGGGAGTTGACGCTTCGTCATGTCGAATTCCGGGTCTGGGCGGGCCATCGGGCTCGCCGTCATAGGGGCCGGCTATTGGGGACCCAATCTGGTGCGCAACGCGCAGGCCACACCGGCCCTGCGGGTGGAATGGCTGTGTGATCTGGACGAGGCGCGGGCGCGCACGGTGCTGGGGGAGTACAGCACGGTGCGGGTGAGCACGTCGTACCGGGAAGTGTTGGCCGATCCCGCGGTGCACGCGGTGGCGATCGCGACGCCGGCCGCGACGCACTTCGAGCTGGTCGCGGCGGCGCTGGAGGCGGGCAAGCACGTCCTGGTCGAGAAGCCGATCACGGCCGCGCACGCGGACGCGGTCAAGCTGGTCGAACTGGCGGAGCGCAACGGGCTGACGCTGATGTGCGATCACACGTTCTGCTACATGCCGGTGGTCCGACACATCCGCGAGCTGATCCACGGCGGCGAACTGGGCGACATCCGCTTCTTCGACTCGGTGCGGATCAACCTGGGCCTGGTTCAGCCGGACGTGGACGTGTTGTGGGACCTGGCGCCGCACGATCTGTCCATCCTGGACTTCATCCTGCCGCCCGGGGTGCGCCCGGTGTCGGTGACGGCGCACGGCGCGGATCCGCTGGGCACCGGCCGGGCCTGCCTGGCCTATCTGGTGTTGCGGCTGAGCAACGACGCGATCGCGCACGTGCATGTGAACTGGCTCTCGCCGACCAAGGTGCGCACCACCATCATCGGCGGCTCGCGGCGCACCGTGGTGTGGGACGACACCAATCCCGCGGCCCGACTCCAGGTGCACGACAAGGGGGTCGACCTCACCGCGGACGCCGAACTCAGCCGGGAGGCCCGGCGGGAGAAGCTGATCTCCTACCGGGTGGGCGACGTGGTCTCGCCCGCGCTGCCCGAGCGGGAGGCGCTGCGCGCGGTGATGGCCGAGTTCGCCGACGCGATCGACACCTCCCGGCCGGCGCTGACCGACGGGCGCGCGGGTCTGCGCGTCCTGGAACTGTTGGAGGCGGCCTCGCGCAGCCTGGAACTGGGCGGCGTCACCGTCGCGGTGGGAGAACTCTGATGGGTGTCGAGATAGCCGGTTCGCGCTGCGTGGTCACCGGCGGCGCGGGGACCATCGGGTCCACCATCGTCGACCGGCTGCTCGCCGCCGGGGCGGCGCACGTGGTCGTCCTGGACAACCTGACCCGAGGGCATCGGGGCAACCTGGCCCGGGCATTGGCCGACGAGCGGGTCGAGCTGGTCGACGGCGACATCCGGGACCGGCCGCTGCTGGCCCGGCTGATGCCGGGCACCGACGTGCTGTTCCACCTCGCCGCGATCCGGATCACCCAGTGCGTCGAGGAACCCCGGCTCGCGCTGGAGGTGCTCGTGGACGGCACCTACGACGTCATGGAGGCGGCGGTCGCCGCCGACGTGCGCAAGGTGGTCACCTCCTCCTCGGCGTCGGTCTACGGCCTCGCCGAGGAGTTCCCGACCACCGAGCTGCACCACCCGTACGACAACGACACGTTCTACGGTGCGGCCAAGCTGTTCAACGAGGGCCTGCTGCGCAGCTTCCGGGCGATGTACGGCCTGGACTACGTGGCACTGCGCTACTTCAACGTCTACGGCCCGCGGATGGACGTGCACGGCTTGTACACCGAGGTGTTGATCCGCTGGATGGAGCGGATCGGCAAGGGGGAACCCCCGTTGATCTTCGGCGACGGCCTGCAGACCATGGACTTCGTGTACACCGAGGACATCGCCCGCGCCAACCTCCTTGCCGCGCAGGCCGATGCCGCCGGTGAGGTGTTCAACATCGCGTCCGGGAGCGAGACTTCGCTGCGCGGACTGGCCGAGCGGCTGTTGGTGGCGATGGGTGCGGACGGGTTGGGCATCGAGTACGGCCCGGCGCGGGCGGCCGGCGGGGTGACCCGACGGTTGGCCGATACCACCAAGGCCGCACGGGAGTTGGGCTTCACCGCCGAGGTGGACATCGACGAGGGGCTGCGCCGACTGGTGGCGTGGTGGCGGGACGCGGTCTGATCCGATCGGGGCACCGAGGGGGTTCGGTGCACCACCGGGTGCGAGGCGGACGGGCAGACATGGGCGGGCGACCGGGCTGGGGGAAGGCACGATGAGCATGGAACGAATTCCGGTGATGCGGCCCTGGATGGGCGAGGAGGAGGCCGCCGCCGCGGCGGACGCGGTGCGTTCGGGGTGGGTGGCCCAGGGACCTCGGGTGGCCGCCTTCGAGCGGGCGTTCGCGGAATACGTCGAGGTGCCCGCGGCGATCGCGGTGTCCTCGTGCACCACCGCGTTGCATCTGGCGTTGATCAACGCCGGGGTGGGGCCGGGCGACGAGGTCGTGGTGCCCTCGTTGTCCTTCGTGGCCACCGCCAACGCGGTGCGCTACGTGGGCGCGCGCCCGGTGTTCGCCGATGTCGAACTCGCCACCGGCAACCTGACCCCGCAGACGATCGAACCGGTGCTCACCGCCGCGACACGTGCGGTGGTCCTGGTCGACCAGGGCGGCATCCCGGCCGACCTGGACGCCGTGCGGGCGCTGGTGGACGCCCGCGGCATCGTGGTCGTGGAGGACGCGGCGTGCGCGGCGGGCTCGACGTACAAGGGCCGCCCGGTGGGCGCGGGCGCGATGTCCGCGACCTTCTCCTTCCATCCGCGCAAACTGCTCACCACCGGTGAGGGCGGCATGCTCACGCTCGCGCGCGAGAGCGCGGCACCGCGGCTGCGCCGGTTGCGCGAGCACGGGATGAGTGTGAGCGCGGCCGATCGGGACGCGGCGGACCGTGCGGGCGGGGCGCCGGTGGTGGAGAGCTACGACGAACTCGGCTTCAACTACCGGATGACCGACATCCAGGCGGCGGTCGGCCTGGTGCAACTGGGCCGACTGCCCGCGATGGTCGCCCGCCGTCGGGAACTGGCGGCGCGCTACCGCGAGTTGCTCGCCGATCTGCCCGGGTTGGCGACGGCGGGCGATCCGGCTCACGGGTTGTCCAACCACCAGGCGTTCTGGGTGCTGCTGCCCGAGGACTTCCCGATGTCGCGCGACGAACTGCTCGGCGAACTGGCCCGGGCCGGCGTCTCGGCGCGGCGCGGGATCATGGCCGCGCATCTGGAACCGGCCTACGCGGACGTCGAACACGTGCCGTTGCCCGCCACCGAGCGGTTGACCCGCGACTCGTTGATCCTGCCGCTGTTCCACGACCTGACCGAGGCACAGCAGGACCGGGTGGTCGCCGCGGTGCGGGCGGCGGCCGGCGTCCGGGCGGCGGTCTAGTGTCCTTTCGCGACCTGCTGTTGGTCGGCGCCGGCGGGTTCGCCCGGGAGGTCGCCGCGGCGCTCCCGGATTTCCAGGCACCGCGCGGAAGTTCGGGTTGGCGACTGCTCGGCTTCCTGGACGACGACGCGGACCGATGGCAGACCGAGGTGGACGGCTACCCGGTGCTCGGCGGCGCGGACGCGGTGCACACGTGGCCGGACGCGTTGGTGGTGGTGTGCGTCGGGAGTCCGACGAACTGGTGGAGCCGCTCGCGGGTGGTGGCCCGACTGGGCCTGCCGGACACCCGCTGGGCCACCCTCGTGCACGTGAGCGCGGTGGTGCCGCGCACGTGCGAGATCGGGCCGGGCGCGGTGCTGATGGCCCAGACGGTGTTGACCACCTCGGTCCGGGTGGGCGCGCACGCGCACACCATGCCGCAGGTGGTGCTGACCCACGACGACGACGTGGGCGAATTCGCCACGCTGGCCGCGGGAGTGCGGTTGGCGGGCGCGGTGACGGTGGGCCGGGAGGCGTACCTGGGAGCCGGTGCGCTGGTGCGCGAACGGTGCACGATCGGTGCCCGGTCGCTGGTGGGGATGGGCTCGGTCGTGACGCGGGACGTGCCGCCGGCCGAGGTGTGGGCGGGGGTGCCGGCCCGCCGACTGCGGTCGGCGCCGACCCCCGCCGTTGTCGGGATACCACGAGGGGGAGACGCGGATGAGTGCTGACCTGGATCGCATTCCGTTGGTGGACCTGGCCGCCGCGCATGCCGAGGTGGCCGGCGAGGTCGAGGCGGGCATCGCCCGGGTGCTGGCCACGTGCGCGTTCGTGGGCGGCCCCGATGTCGCGGGCTTCGAGGCCGAGTACGCGCGGTTCACCGGCGTCGCGCACTGCGTGGGGGTGGCCAATGGCACGGACGCGGTGGAACTGGCCCTGCGGACGCTGGAGGTGGGCGCGGGCGCGGGTGTGGTGATGCCCGCGAACACGTTCGTGGCAACCGCCGAGGCGGCCGTCCGGGCGGGTGCCCGGCCGGTGTTCGCGGATGTGGACGACGAGTACCTGCTGCTGGACCCGCAGCGGGCCGCCGAGGCGCTGAACGGCCCGGTCCCGGCCCGCGCGGTGGTGCCGGTACACCTGAACGGGCAACTGGCCCCGATGGCCGCGTTGCGGGCGCTGACGCAGGCGCGCGGGGTTTTCCTGGTCGAGGACGCCGCGCAGTGCCAGGGGGCGACCCAGGACGGCGTCTCGCCCGGCGGGTGGGGGCCGGACTCGATCGCGGCGACCAGCTTCTACCCGGGCAAGAACCTGGGCGCGTACGGTGACGGCGGCGCGGTGGTGACGAGCAACGAGACCTACGCGAGGGTGCTGCGCGAGATGCGCGACCACGGCTCGTCGCGCAAGTACGTGCACGCGCGCCTGGGCTTCAACTCGCGCCTGGACACCATCCAGGCCGTGGTGTTGCGCGCCAAGCTGCGTCGACTGGCCGACTGGAACGTGCGCCGGCGGGCGGCGGCGGCCCGCTACGACGCGCTGCTCGCGGGTGTCGAGGGCGTGCGGGTGCCGCGCACCGCGCCGGGCAACGAGCACGTCTGGCATCTGTACGCGGTTCGGGTGCCCGAGCGGGACAAGGTGCTCGCGCTGTTGAACGAGGCCGGTGTCGGAGCCGGTGTGCACTATCCGGTGCCGGTGCACCTGCAACCCGCGTTCGCCGAACTGGGCTATGCCCGCGGCGACTTCCCGGTGGCCGAGCGGGCCGCCGAGCAGATCCTGACGCTGCCGCTGTACCCGCAGCTCACCGCGTCGCAGCAGGAGCGCGTCGTGGAGGTGCTCGCGGGAGCGCTGAGCCGGCTGTGAGCACCGAGTCCGCCCTCGGACCCGCCGTGAGCGTCGGGCCCGAACACGAACCGACGTGCCTGCCCGCGCCCGGCGCGATCCGTCATCTCGGCCACGCGGGCTTCGTGGTCGCGCACGCGGGGCTCTCGCTGCTGATCGACCCGTGGTTCCACCCGGCCTTCCTCGGCGCGTGGTTCCCGTTCCCGGACAACCGCGAGTTGTTGCCGGACGTGCTGGCCGGCGACCACGACCTGCTCTATCTCTCGCACCTGCACGAGGACCACTTCGACGAACGGGTGCTGGAGCGACTCGATCGCGGCATCACCGTGGTGTTGCCCAGGTATCGGTCCAGGTCGCTGGTCAAGCGGATGAGCGCGCTGGGCTTCCACGATCAGGTGGTGCTCGGCCACCGGGAGTCGTTCACACCGGCGCCGGGCCTGACCCTGACCATGTTCCTGGACACCAGCCACAAGGAGGACAGCGGCCTGCTCGTGGATCTGGCCGGCTACCGCTTTCTGGACCTCAACGACTGCAACACTCCGCTGAGCGAACTCCCGGGCGACATCGACCTGTTGTCCGCCCAGTTCTCCGGCGCGATGTGGTACCCCAACGCGTACGCGTATCCGCAGGAGACCCAGCGCAAGAAGACCGCCGAGGTGCGTTCGGACCTGTTCGACACGCTGGTGCGCAAGGTACGGCTGACCGGTGCGCGGGCCTATCTGCCGTCGGCCGGTCCGCCGGTGTTCCTGGATCCGGAACTCGCCCGGTTCAACGACCGGGACGAGACGATCTTCCCGCTGTGGGACGCCTTCGCCGACGATTTCGCGGCGGCCTGTCCGCGGGTACGGGTGATCGAGACCGCGCCGGGCGACGACCTCGCCGCGCCCACCGGCCCGGTGGCGCAACTGCGCACCGAGGCGTACCTGAGCGCCTACCGCGACCGCCGCGAGGGCGAGTGGCGGGCCTGGGCGATGCGCGAGTCCGAGCCGGTCTCCCCGGCCGAACTGGACGCCTACCTGGCCCGGTTGCAGAGCTGGAACAAGCGCTTCCTGGGCGACTGGCGCAAGGACGTGCGGTTGACCTCGGACGGCTCGTCCTGGTCCGTGCGGCTGGGCCGGATCGCGGGCGACATCGTGTTCGAGGAGGAACCGGTCGACCCCGCCTACACGATCGAGGTCCCGCAGCGGGTGTTGCGCGCGATCGTGGACGGCGCGGTGGGCTGGGAGGAGGCGCTGCTGTCCATGCGCCTGGGCCTGGCCCGGGATCCGGACGTGTTCGACCTGACCCTGATGAGTCTGCTGCGCTACGGCGAGCATCCGGCGCAGACCATGCAGATGGTCCGCGAACGCGAATCGGCCGCGAACGGCGAGTCGATCGAGCGGTGCGGGGTGCGGATGCAGCGCTTTTGCCCGCACGCCGGCGAGGACTTGGCGCACGCGGACATCACGGCCGGCGTGTTGGAGTGCCCGAGGCATCACTGGAAGTGGCGTCTGGACACCGGCGAGTGCGTATCGGGCGGCACGGTGCCGCTGCGGGTCGAGCCGGTGCCGGTGGAGCGAGCCGGTCCCGATGTATCGGATGGGTGACAGTCGCCGATCGCCCAGGACGCGCGTTCGGGCCCGGGGCGGTTGACATAACGTCCTGCTCCATCTCGGCAGCCGCCCTGCTCGCCTTGTGCCCCGTCACCCCTGCGAGCGAGTCCGAGCCACTCGTTTGCCCTATTCGTCGGAAAAGATAATTGATCGCGGTATTGCATCCTTTGTATGTCGGTAACGACGCGTTAGGCATTCAAAAGGAAAACGTTTTTCTCCGAAACGTCCGGGTTCCGTCACGAGCGTGTCATGACGTGCCGAGTGTCGGCCGTACGGCGGCCGCAAGTGCTGCGGTGTGGCCGTCCAAGTCATTCGTGTCCCACGGGGCGGGGGTGGCGCCTGCGATGTCTGGAGGTTGTCCATGAGCACCTGGGGATGGGTCTGCCAGGAGAACGGTTGTGCGTCGAAGTCCGACGGCGCCCGCCAGCGATACCGGTCGAAGGACGCGGCGCAGGTGGCGGCCAAGGCGCACACCAAGGCCACCGGGCACAAGACGAAGATCATCGAGTACAGGTAGCCGTCGGGTCCCGGCGGCGGACGGGCGGGACGAGCAGGGACGAGCGGGACCGACCGGACCCGGATCGAAGCCGCGCCCGGTGGTCGACACCCACGACCACCGGGCGCCCGGCCGGGCCGGAACGGCCCTACAAAACCTCGATGTTGGGACCCGCGCCGAGCACCCGCCGGCAGTCGAGCACGTAGTCGGCGCCGCGCAACAGATCCAGATCGACGTCGTCGTGATCGACGAGCAGCACCACGGCGTCCGCGGCGGCCACCGTCTCCGCGGTCAACTCCACCCGCCGCAACCGGGCGTCCACGACCTGGGCGAGATCCACGTGCGGGTCCGCGGCGGTGACCTCCGCGCCCAGGTTCAGCAACAACCGGGCCACGTGCGTGGACGGCGATTCGCGGGCGTCGCCGGTGTTCTTCTTGTAGGCGAGTCCCACCAGCAACACCCGGGAGCCGTTCACCGAGCGGCGCCGGGTGTTGAACGCGGCGGTGAGCCGGCGGATCACGTAGTCCGGCATGTGGTTGTTGACGTCGTTGGCCAACTCGACGAAACGAAAGCTTTGACCGAGCGCGCGCTGCACCCGCCAGGACAGGTACGACGGGTCGATCGGCAGGCAGTGCCCGCCGACCCCCGGCCCCGGCGTGAAGCGCAGGAAGCCGAACGGCTTGGTCGAGCAGGCGTCGATCGCCTCCCACACGTCGATGCCCAGGTCGTGGGCGAACATCGCGACCTCGTTGACGAGCGCGATGTTCACGTGCCGGAAGGTGTTCTCGATCAACTTGACCAACTCGGCCTCCTTCGGCGAGGAGACCGGCACGACACGATCGATCAGCGAGCCGTAGAAGTCCTCCACGACCGCCAGCGAGGCGGCGTCCACCCCGGAGACCACCTTCGGCGTGTTGACCAGGTTCCAGGTCGGGTTGCCCGGGTCGATCCGCTCCGGGCTGTAGCCCAGGTGGAAGTCCCGGCCCGCGGTCAGGCCGGAGCCCTCCTCCAGGATCGGGCCGACCAATTCCTCGGTGGTGCCCGGATAGGTGGTCGATTCGAGCACCACACACGCGCCGGGCCGCAGATAGCGGGCCAGCGTGCGGGCGCACTCCTCGATGTAGCTCAGGTCCGGGACGCCCTCGCGCAGCGGCGTGGGCACGGTGATCACCGCGATGTCGTAGCCGCCCAGATCGCGCGGCTCGGTGGTGGCGCGGTAGCTGCCCGCGTCCAGGATCGCCCGCACGTGCGCGGACGGGATGTCCTCGACGTAGGACTCGCCCGCCGCCAGCCGCTTGACCCGCCCCTCGTCGACGTCGTAACCGACCACCTCGTGGCCCACCTGGGCGGCCCGCACGGCCAGCGGCAGCCCCACATAGCCCTGACCGGCGATGACAACACGCATCCGAGAAACCCCCTCCTCGCGCAACCGCCCACCCCCGAGCGGTTGGTGATGCAACGTCAGGCGTGGCCCGGCACGTGATCGGCACGTGGTTTGGCCACCACCCACGACGACACCAGCCCGGCCACCCGCTCGCCGCGCACCACCGCCCCCGGAAAGCGCGAGACCAACTCGCCGCGCCGGGCCGGGAACACCCGGGGCGCCGCTCCGGCGATCCGCGATCGCAGGTGATCGGGCATCAGATGCAGTGCGGGCAACGAGGTCTGCGGATCGATCGGGTGCTCCCGGGCGGCGGCGCGCAGCCAGTAGCGCTCCGCCGAGGCGTGCACGACATCGGCCAACCTTGCCCGCGCGGTCGGCAGCGCCAACCGGTCGAGCAGCCCGTCGCACACCACCAGGTCGCAACTCCCGGACCACTCCAGCGGATCCGCCGCCTCGTGGACCAACCACGAGGTCGAATCCGCGGATTCGGCCGCGGTCGCGACCACCCGTACGTGCGCGGGCCGCACCGGGGCGTGCCACCAGAACTCGGCCGAGCCGCCCAGGTCCACCACCCGCAGCCGCTCGATGTCCGGGAACGCCTCGCGAAACCACAACCATCGTCGCGCCCGCGCCCCGGCTTCCACCTGCGTGCGCGCGGCGCCCGCGCGCACCGACCAGGCCCGGACCAGGCGTTGCGGCTGTGCCATCGTGCGTGATCCCCCCTGACGAGCCCGCGGCCGAGCGCCGCGGACCGCCCCTCAGGCTAGGGGGACAATCGCACCGGCACGCGGAAAACCGGCGAACCCGAGGCGACCCGGGCCCGAACATGCGAACGGCCCCGGGGAAGGATCCCGGGGCCGTTCGCGGTCGTGGCGAGCAGGTCAGGCGCTGGGCCAGACGATGCTCTGGATCTCGCTGTAGGCGGCCAACCCGTACGAGCCGCCGTCCCGGCCGACGCCGGACTGCTTGAAGCCGCCGAACGGCGCCTCCATGTTGCGACCCACGGTGTTCACCCCGACACCGCCCGAGCGCAGCCGGCGCGCGATGGTGTAGGCACGCGTGGTGTCGCCCGCGAACACGTAGGAGATCAGCCCGTAGTCCGAGTCGTTGGCGATCCGGATCGCCTCCTCCTCGTCCCCGTCGAACGGGATCACGGTGACCACCGGGCCGAAGAACTCCTCGCGCGCGATGGTCATCTCGTTGGTCGCGTCCGCGAACAGCGTGGGCGCGACGAAGAAGCCCTTGGCCAGGTCCGGCCGCTCGCCGCCGGTCACCAGGCGTGCCCCCTCCTCGCGGCCCTTGGCGATCAGCGCCTCCACCCGGCCGCGCTGCACCGCCGAGATGACCGGGGTGACCTGGGTCGCCGGGTCCAGCGGGCTGCCCACCTTCAGGCCGTTCGCGTGCTCGGCCAGCCGCTCCACCAGCCGGTCGTAGATGCCGCGCTGGGCGATCACCCGGGTCGGCGCGGTGCAGATCTGGCCCGCGTAGAAGCTCCACACCGTGCCGATGCCGTGCACGGCCGCGTCCAGGTCCGCGTCGTCGAGCACGATGCACGCGCCCTTGCCACCGAGCTCCATCAACTGGCGCTTGAAGGTGCGGCCCGCCACCTCCGCGATGCGCGAGCCGATCAACGTCGAGCCGGTGAAGCTGATCATGTCCACGTACGGCGAGGCCACCGTCGCCTCGGAGACGTCCACCCCCGAGCCGGTGATGATGTTCAGCACGCCGCGCGGCAGCCCGGCCTCCTCCAGCGCCTGGGCCATCCGGTAGACCGCCAGCGGGTCCTGCGGCGCGGGCTTGACCACGACCGTGTTGCCCATCGCCAGCGCCGGCGCGACCTTGCCCGCGGTGTTGGCCAGCGGGTTGTTGTACGAGGTGATGCAGGTGACCACGCCGACCGGCTGGCGCACCTCCAGCGCACCGAAGATGCCCGCCTTGCTCAGCGCGGTCTCCGGGACGGCCTGCGGGGGAAGCGGGGTCTCGGTCGGCTCCAGGGCGCCCTTGGCGTAGCGCTTGAAGCGCGAGTACGTGGTGCCCAACTGCATCATGCCCGCGACCCCGAGGGTCGCCCCGGTCTCCGCGGCGGCCAGCGGGACCACCTCGGCGCCCATCTTCAGGAACAGATCCGCGGCCCGGTCCAGGATGCCCGCGCGCTCCTCGGGCGTGGTCCGCGACCAGGTGCCGAACGCCTCGGCCGCCGCCGCGGCGGCCGCGTTCGCCTGTTCCACGGACGCCTCGGGCGCCAGGCCCACGACCTCCTCGGTCGCCGGATTGATCACCTCGTAGTGACCGCGGTCCGGCTCGACCCACTCGCCGCCGATGTAGAGCTTTTGCTGCGCGCTGCTCATGGTGTCCGTCGTCTCCCCTGCTCCAGCCGCCGCCCCGGACTCCCGACGGCCCGTCGAAAATCCGACGACCCGTCAGATTCCTGTTCGCAGGCCATTGGACCCCCTAACAGTCGCATTGCCAAGGGGGAGAGGTAGGCGGTACTGGTCACAGTCACACGTTGTCATCGCGGGCGGCACCGACCCCTTCGGGCGTAGGGTTGACGGGGAACCCCGGTCCTTTTCCAAGGTCGGGGCCGTTCGCGTTGCGGAGGATCCAACCGGCCCATGAGTCTGACCGGTCTGCTAGACATCGTCGTCCAGGACCCCGCCGTCGCCGAGGCGGTGCGGGCCGCGTCCGAGGGCCGCGGTACCACCCTCGACCTCGTCGGACCACCGGCACTGCGCCCGTTCGTGGTGGCCGCCATCGCGGCCCGCGCGGACCGCCCGGTGCTCGCGGTCACCGCCACCACCCGTGAGTGCGAGGACCTGGTGGCCGCGCTCGGGTCGCTGCTGCCCGAGGACTCCGTCGTGGAATACCCCTCGTGGGAGACGCTGCCGCACGAGCGGCTCTCCCCGCGCTCGGACACCGTCGGGCGCCGACTCGCGGTGCTGCGCAGACTCGCGCACCCGACCTCCGGCGGCCTCGCCGACGCCGGCACCGGCACCCTCAAGGTCGTCGTCGCCCCGATTCGCAGTGTGCTGCAACCCCAGGTCAAGGGGCTCGGCGACCTGGAGCCGGTGGCGCTGACCGCCGGGCAGGACATCGCCCTGGAGACCGTCGTCGAGCAACTCGCGGCCGCCGCCTACTCCCGGGTCGACCTGGTGGAGAAGCGCGGCGAATTCGCGGTGCGCGGCGGCATCCTGGACGTCTTCCCGCCGACCGAGGAGCACCCGCTCCGGGTCGAGTTCTGGGGCGACCAGGTCGAGGAGATCCGCTGGTTCAAGGTCGCCGACCAGCGCTCCCTGGAGACCGCCGAGCACGGCCTGTGGGCACCGCCCTGCCGCGAGCTGCTGCTCACCGACCCGGTCCGCGAACGGGCCCGTGAGCTGCTCGTGGAGCACCCCGGGCTGGTCGAGATGCTCGGCCGGATCGCCGAGGGCATCGCGGTCGAGGGCATGGAGTCGCTCGCGCCCGCCCTGGTGGACGACATGGAGCTGCTCCTGGACGTGCTGCCGGCCGGGAGCCACGTGCTGGTCTGCGACCCGGAACGGGTACGTACCCGCTCGGCGGACCTGGTGGCCACCAGCCGCGAGTTCCTGGACGCCTCCTGGGCCGCGGCGGCGGGCGGCGGGGAGAGCCCGATCGACCTGGGCGCCGCGTCGTTGTGGAGCCTGGCCGACGTGCGCGAGCACGCCGCCGAGATCGGCGTGCCCTGGTGGTCGCTCAGCCCGTTCAGCGCGGACGCCGACGACACCGGCACCGCGATCGGCGCGGTCGAGGTCGAGGCGTACCGCGGCGACGCCCAGCGGGTGCTGGCCGAGATCAAGGGCCGGCTCGCCGAGGACTGGCGCGTGGTGCTGGTCACCGAGGGCCACGGCCCGGCCGCCCGATTCGTCGAGACGTTGTCCGGCGAGGGCGTGGCCGCCCGCCTGGACGCCGACCTGGACCGGGTGCCGGACACCGGCGTCGTACACGTGACCACCGGCTGTATCGGCCACGGCTTCGGCTCCGAATCGCTGCGCACCCTCGTGCTCACCGAGGAGGACGTCTCCGGCCAGCGCACCTCCACCAAGGACATGCGCCGGCTGCCGAGTCGACGGCGCAACATGGTCGACCCGCTCCAGCTCAAGCCCGGCGACTTCGTCGTGCACGAGTCGCACGGCGTCGGCCGCTACGTCGAGATGCTCCAGCGCACCGTGCAGGGCGCGCAGCGCGAGTACCTGGTCCTGGAGTACGCGCCCGCCAAGCGCGGCCAACCGGGCGACCGCCTGTTCGTACCCACCGACCAACTCGAACAGGTGACCAAGTACGTCGGTGGCGAGAGCCCGTCGCTGCACCGGCTCGGCGGCGCCGACTGGGCCAAGACCAAGGCCAAGGCGAAGAAGGCGATCAAGGAGATCGCCGGCGACCTGATCAAGCTCTACTCCGCCCGGATGGCCGCGCCCGGACACGCGTTCGGCCCGGACACCCCGTGGCAGCGCGAGCTGGAGGACGCCTTCCCCTACATCGAGACGCCCGACCAGCTCTCCTCGATCGAGGAGGTCAAGGGCGACATGGAGAAGGCGATCCCGATGGATCGGCTGATCTGTGGCGACGTGGGCTACGGCAAGACCGAGATCGCCGTGCGCGCGGCGTTCAAGGCGGTCCAGGACGGCAAGCAGGTGGCCGTCCTGGTGCCCACCACGCTGCTGGTCCAGCAACACTTCTCCACCTTCTCCGAGCGCTACGCGCAGTTCCCGGTCGTGGTGAAGTCGTTGTCCCGGTTCCAGACCGAGACCGAGGCCAAGGCGGTCCTGGAGGGCCTGCGCGAGGGCTCGATCGACATCGTGATCGGCACCCACCGACTGTTCTCGGCCGAGACGAAGTTCAAGGACCTGGGCCTGGTCATCGTCGACGAGGAACAGCGCTTCGGCGTCGAGCACAAGGAGCAGCTCAAGAAGCTGCGCGCGAACGTGGACGTGCTGACCATGTCCGCGACCCCGATCCCGCGCACCCTGGAGATGGCGGTCACCGGCATCCGCGAGATGTCCACGATCACCACCCCGCCGGAGGAGCGGCATCCGGTGCTGACCTTCGTCGGCCCGTACGAGGAGAAGCAGATCGGCGCCGCGATCCGGCGCGAACTGCTGCGCGAGGGCCAGGTCTTCTACATCCACAACCGGGTCGAGTCGATCGATCGCACGGCCGCCAAGATCCGCGAACTGGTGCCCGAGGCCCGGGTGGCGATCGCCCACGGCCAGATGCACGAGAACGCGCTCGAACAGGTGGTCGTGGACTTCTGGGAGAAGGAGTTCGACGTCCTGGTCTGCACCACGATCGTCGAATCCGGCATCGACATCTCCAACGCGAACACGCTGATCGTCGAGCGGGCCGACAACTTCGGCCTGTCCCAGCTCCACCAGCTCCGCGGTCGGGTCGGCCGCGGCCGCGAACGCGCGTACGCGTACTTCCTGTACCCGCCGGAGAAGCCGCTGACCGAGACCGCGCACGAGCGGCTCGCCACCATCGCCCAGCACACCGAGATGGGCGCGGGCATGTTCGTGGCGATGAAGGACCTGGAGATCCGCGGCGCGGGCAACCTGCTCGGCGGCGAGCAGTCCGGGCACATCGCGGGCGTCGGGTTCGACCTCTACGTGCGCATGGTGGGCGAGGCGGTCAACCAGTACAAGGAACTCGCGGCGGGCGGCGAGGCCGGTGAGGAGATCTCGGAGATCCGGGTCGAACTGCCCATCGACGCGCACGTCCCGCACGACTACGTGCCCGGCGAACGGCTGCGCCTGGAGGCGTATCGGCGGATCGCGGCGATCACCTGCGAGTCGGACATCGACGCGGTGCGGGCCGAACTGGTGGACCGCTACGGACCCTTGCCGCAGCCGGTGGAGAACCTGCTGGAGGTGGCCCGGTTCCGGGCGCACGTGCGCGGGGCTGGCCTGGCCGACGTCACCCTCCAGGGCAACTTCGTCCGGTTCGGACCGGTCGACCTGCGCGAGTCGCAACAACTGCGGCTCCAGCGGCTCTACCCGAAGACCCTGGTCAAGGCGCCCACTCGGCAGATCCTGGTGCCCAAGCCGATGACCGCCCGGATCGGCGGCCGGCCGCTGCGCGACGTCGCGTTGTTGGCCTGGGCGCGTGACCTGGTGGACGCGATCCTGCTGGAGCCGATCGCCGCGGCGACGAAGTAGCGGCAGCTCCCGGGCGGTGCGGTCGGCCGCCCGGGACCTGCCGCGAGTCGCCGGCCGGCCCGGATGATCTTGGCGAATGTGCGGACTTCGGGCGTGCCCACCCGTATCTTTGATCGTTGGTCATGGGTCGCACGCCTGCCGTGGCCGACAGTCGTACCGCCGTACAGCGCCATCGAGCCCCGGGAGTTCGTGTGAGTCGCACGTCGCGTTCAGTCCCTGTCGATTCCGCGCGCCGCCGGCGGCGATCCGCGTCCCGGGCCCGGGTGGCCGCGGTGGGCCTGGTGCTGGTCACCGGATTCGCGCTCGCCGGCTGCTCGGAGTCCAAGGCCGGTGCCGCCGCCGTGGTCGGCAAGGACCGGATCGAGATCTCCACCCTGAACGCCAAGGTCGACAAGCTGGAGCAGGCGTTCTCCCGGCAGAACCTGCCGCTGGCCGGTGCGAACGCCCAACTGGAGGCCAACCAGGCCGAGTTGGTGCAGCTCATCCAGCGCCGCGTGGTCGACGAGGCGGCCCGGCGCAACCACAGCACGGTGAACGCGACCCAGGTGCTCCAGGCCCGTCGCAGCCTGGAGAAGCGGCTCGGCAGCCCGGAGGCACTCCAGGTCCGGCTGCTCCAGACCGGCGTGCTGCCCGGCGAGGTCGACGACTTCATCCGGACCGAGGCGCTCAAGTCCGAGATCGCCAAGGCCCGCGGCATCACCCTCGGCACGGCAGAGGGCCAGGAGCAACTGAACGCCTACCTGAGCGACGTCGCGAGCTCGATGAAGATCACCGTGAACCCCAGGTACGGCTCCTGGAACTCGGCGAAGCTGACCACCACGCCCGCCGCCTACTCGTGGCTCGCCCCGGGCACCCAGCCCGCGGGCGCGGGCCTGGTGGAGGTCCCGCCCGGCGCGGAGAGCGGCACCTGAGTCAAACCGTAGGCTGGCCGGGTGAGTGACTCGTCTGCTTCCGCGCCGCCCGCCCGTCTCGTCCTGCTCGCCGGGACCCATCGGGTCGCCCCCGGTCTGCTGAGCTGGCCCGCGTGGCACACGCTGCGCGAGGCGGCCGGCACCCCGACCGGGTGTGTGCTGACCGCGGACGCCGACCACCCGCAACTGCCGTATCTGCGCGAGGCCGGTGTCGAGGTCGAGATCGTCGACCTCGACACCGGCCCGGGCGCGCTCGCCCGCCGGTTGCTGGAGCGGGCCCGGACCGGCTTGGTGGTGTGGCTCGCGGCCACCGACGACGACCCGGGCCTGGGCCCGGCACTGGCCCGGGTCGCGGCGGGCGATCAGGACACCGAGCCGATCCCGGAGATCGAACTGCTGCCCGGCGCGTGGGACCTGCCGGGCGCGCGGCTGCTCGACCTGGTCGCGGTGATGGACCGGCTGCGCTCGCCCGGCGGTTGCCCGTGGGACGCCGAGCAGACCCACGAGTCGCTCGCCCGGTACCTGGTCGAGGAGACCTACGAACTGGTCGACGCGATCGACTCGGGGGATCGCGAGCACCTGCGCGAGGAACTCGGCGACGTGCTGATGCAGGTGTTCTTCCACGCCCGGGTGGCCGAGGAGGACGAGGCCGACCCGTTCTCGATCGACGACGTGGCCGGCGGCATCGTGGACAAGCTGATCAGCCGCCACCCGCACGTGTTCGCCGATGTCGAGGCGGATACGCCGGAGGCGGTCGAGGCCAACTGGGACGCGCTCAAGGCGGCGGAGAAGAGCGACCGGGACTCGGCGCTGGACGGCGTGGCGGCGAGCCAACCCGCGCTCGCGCTCGCGGCGAAGTACCTGTCCCGGACCCGCAAAGCGGGCCTGACCGTGCCCACGCCCGAACTGCCGACGGCCTTCGCGGACGACGCCTACACCGGCCCCGAGGCGATCGGCGACCTGCTGCTCGCCGTCACCGAACTGGCCGCCCGCCGGGGCGTCGACGCCGAGATCGCGCTGCGTGCCGCGACCCTGCGCCACGGCGACCGGGTACGCGCGGCCGAAGCGCGCTAGCCGAAACGCGCCGGCCGGAAACGCAGGAGGGCCCGGGACCACACGGTCCCGGGCCTCCTCGCGTCAATCGATCACACGCGGCGGAAGATCAGCGCGCGCTTGACCTCCTGGATCGCCTTGGTGACCTCGATGCCACGCGGGCACGCCTCGGTGCAGTTGAAGGTCGTCCGGCAACGCCACACGCCCTCCTTCTCGTTCAGGATCTCCAGGCGCTCCTCGGCGCCCTCGTCCCGCGAGTCGAAGATGAACCGGTGCGCGTTGACGATCGCGGCCGGGCCGAAGTACTGCCCGTCGCTCCAGAACACCGGGCACGACGTGGTGCACGCCGCGCACAGGATGCACTTGGTGGTGTCGTCGAACCTCTCCCGGTCCTCGGGCGACTGCAGACGCTCGCGCGTCGGCTCGTTGCCCGACGTGATCAGGAACGGCATCACGTCCTTGTACGCCTGCATGAACGGATCCATGTCGACGACGAGGTCCTTCTCCAGCTTCAGACCCTTGATCGCCTCGACCGTGATCGGCTTGGCCATGTCCAGGTCCTTGACCAGGGTCTTGCAGGCCAGCCGGTTGCGGCCGTTGATCCGCATCGCGTCCGAGCCGCAGATCCCGTGCGCGCAGGAGCGCCGGAAGGTCAGCGAGCCGTCCTGCTCCGCCTTGATCTTCATCATCGCGGTCAGGATGCGCTCGGTCGGGTCCGCCTCGACCTTGAAGTCCTGCCAGTACGGCTCCGCGTCGGTCTCCGGGTTGAACCGGCGAATCCGCAGCGTGATCGTGATCAGGGTGTGGTCACGCTCGGCGGCCGTGGCTCCGTGCCCCTTGCCGGGCGCGGTCTCTTCCACTACGGCAGTCATCAGTACTTACGCTCCATCGGCTGGTAGCGGGTGACCACGACCGGCTTGTAGCCCAGGCGGATCGAGTGCTCGCCCTTCGCGTCGACCTCGCGGTACGCCATCGTGTGCTTCATGTAGTTCTCGTCGTCGCGCGCCTGGTAGTCCTCGCGGGCGTGCCCGCCGCGGGACTCCTTGCGGTTCTGCGCGCCCACGACCAGGACCTCGGCGAGGTCGAGCAGGAAGCCCAGCTCGATCGCCTCGAGCAGGTCGGTGTTGTACCGCTTGCCCTTGTCCTGGATGGAGACGTCCAGGTAGCGCTTCTGCAGGCCCTTGATGTCGGAGAGCGCCTGCTTGAGCGTCTCCTCGGTGCGGTAGACGCCGGCGTTGGCGTCCATCGTCTCCTGCATCTCGGCACGGATCGCGCCGACCCGCTCGGTGCCCGCGCTGTCGCGCAGCCGCTCGATCAGCTCGACCACCGTGGCCTCGGGGGCCTCGGGCAGCTCGACGAAGTCGTGCGACGTGGCGTACTCGGCGGCGGCGATACCGGCCCGCCGGCCGAACACGTTGATGTCGAGCAGCGAGTTGGTGCCCAGCCGGTTGGAGCCGTGCACGGACACGCAGGCGACCTCGCCGGCCGCGTACAGGCCGGGCACCACCGTGGTGTTGTCGGAGAGCACCTCGGCCTCGACGTTGGTCGGGATGCCGCCCATCGCGTAGTGCGCGGTGGGGTACACCGGGACCAGCTCGGTGGTCGGCTCGACGCCCAGGTAGGTGCGCGCGAACTCGGTGATGTCGGGCAGCTTCTCCTCGATCTGCTCCGCCGGCAGGTGCGTCAGGTCGAGGTAGACGTAGTCCTTGTTGGGACCCGCGCCGCGGCCTTCGAGCACCTCCAGGACCATCGAACGCGCGACGATGTCACGCGGCGCGAGGTCCTTGATGGTCGGCGCGTAGCGCTCCATGAAGCGCTCGCCGTCCGCGTTGCGCAGGATGCCACCCTCGCCGCGGGCACCCTCGGTGAGCAGGATGCCCAGGCCCGCGAGACCGGTCGGGTGGAACTGGTAGAACTCCATGTCCTCCAGCGGCAGTCCCCGGCGCCACGCGATGCCCATGCCGTCGCCGGTGAGGGTGTGCGCGTTGGAGGTGGTCTTGAAGACCTTGCCGAAGCCACCGGTCGCGAAGATCACCGACTTGGCCTGGAAGACGTGGATCTCGCCGGTGGCCAGCTCGTAGGCGACGACGCCCGAGGTGGTCTTGTTGCCCGCCTCGTCCTCGGCCAGGAGCAGGTCGAGCACGTAGAACTCGTTGTAGAACTCGACGTTCTGCTTGACGCAGTTCTGGAACAGCGTCTGCAGGATCATGTGGCCGGTGCGGTCCGCCGCGTAGCAGGAGCGGCGCACCGCCGCCTTGCCGTGGTCGCGGGTGTGTCCACCGAAGCGGCGCTGGTCGATCCGGCCCTCGGGGGTCCGGGAGAAGGGGAGGCCCATCTTCTCCAGGTCCAGGACGGCGTCGATCGCCTCCTTGCACATGATCTCCGCGGCGTCCTGGTCGGTGAGGTAGTCACCACCCTTGACCGTGTCGAACGTGTGCCACTCCCAGTTGTCCTCCTCGACGTTCGCCAGGGCGGCACACATGCCGCCCTGGGCGGCGCCGGTGTGCGAACGCGTGGGATACAGCTTGGTCAGTACGGCGGTACGGCTGCGCTTGCTCGACTCCAGGGCCGCGCGCATGCCGGCGCCGCCCGCGCCGACGATGACGGTGTCGTACTTGTGGGTCTGCATGATGCTCGTTCAGTCCTCGGGTACTGGTCAGCTACCGATGTTCGGGTCGAAGGTGAAGATCACCAAGGTCCCCAGGAAAAGCACGATCAGCGCGGACGTGTAGAGCAGCGCCTTGAGCCAGAACCGGGTCTGGTCCCGCTCCGCGTAGTCGTTGATGATCGTGCGCAGACCGTTGACACCGTGCAGCTCGGCGAGCCACAGCATGATGAGGTCCCACGACTGCCAGAACGGCGACGCCCAGCGGCCCGCGACGAACGCGAATCCGATCTTGGTCACACCGCCGTCCAGGACGAGCTGAATGATCAGGTGGCCGATCACCAGGACGACCAGGAGCACACCGGACAGCCGCATGAACAGCCAGCCGTAGAGCTCGAAGTTGGTCTTGGTCGAACGCGGTGAACGCTTGCTGCGCGGAGACTCGATCGCCGGGCCGCCGCCGTGGATCTTGGGCGCGTTTTCGATGGTGGCGGACACTTCAGCTCCCGAAGATGGTCTTGATCGAGTGCTGCAGGATCGGGTAGGCACTCCCGGCCATCAGCACGACCCAGACGCCGACGACAGTCCAGAGCATCTGCTTCTGGTAGCGCGGGCCCTTCTCCCAGAAGTCCACCGCGATGATCCGCAGACCATTGAGCGCGTGGAACAGGATGGCCGCGACGAGCCCGTACTCGAGCAGGTTGACGAACGGGTTCTTATAGATCTCGATCGTCTCGTCGTACGCCTCGGGCGATACACGAACGAGTGCGGTGTCGAGGACGTGCGCGAACAGGAAGAAGAAGATGAGGACGCCGGTGACTCGATGAGCCACCCAGGACCACATGCCTTCCCGGCCGCGGTAGAGCGTTCCAGCCGGCACGGAAACTACCCTCCGGGTGCGGTACATGGGGGGACGCGGCCGGCTGGGAGGGTGTCCGCAATCCGTGTCGGACCCTCTGGTTGTCGGTCGGCCCGGCCGGGTATCGGTCGCCCGGCCCCGGCCATGGTAGCCACCGATCAGGGGCCCCCTTGTGGCAGGGCGCGCGATGTGATCCATTCCGCATCGTGGAGTGGAACCATCCGGGTGACCCGGACGTCACGGGTCACGAAATGCTGACGCCCCGTCAGCGCCCGTACGGGTGAAAGCGCCACGCTTGCGGACGAAAGATCAGGGCAAGCGTGAAGGCCCAGGTCACAGAGGTGACCGGCGGGTAGGGCCGGCATCACATCGGCAGTGCGTATTCAACGGCCCCGTCGGTCCCTACGATGCGACCCATGACGGAGGCTACTGTCGATGGCGGCACGTCTACCGGGTCCACCTTCGCGAGCCAGTTCCCGCAGCCCACGCGGGACCAATGGCAGCGCCTCGTGGCCGGCGTGCTCCGCAAATCGAAGGTGCTGGGCGAGAGTGACGCGCCCGAGCGCCCCGAAGACCTGCTCGCGACCACTACCTATGACGGCATCACGCTGTCCCCGCTGTACACGGAGGCCGCCGCCCGGCCGGGCCTGCCCGGGCTGAGCCCGTTCGTCCGGGGCGCGCGCGCCGCCGGACACGCCGCGGAGGGTTGGGACGTGCGCCAGTTGCACGCCGACACCGACCCGGCCCGGGCCAACGAGAGCGTGCTGGCCGATTTGGAGAACGGGGTCACCTCCGTCTTCCTTCAGGTGGGCGAGGGCGCACTGGCGCCCGCCGACCTGGCCCGCGCGCTCGACGGCGTGCTGCTCGACCTGGCGCCGGTGGCCCTGACCACCGGCGCCGATTTCGTTGCGGCCGCCGACGCGCTGCTCGCGGTGTTCCGCGCGAGCGGCGTCGCCCCCGGGGAGGTACGCGGCAACCTGGGCGCCGACCCGATCTCGCAGCACGCGCGCACCGGGGCGGGCGCCGACCCGGCCGCCGCCGCCGCGCTCGCGGCCCGGGCGCACGCGGAGTTCCCGGGCCTGCAGGCCATCGTCGTGGACGGGCAGCCGTACCACGAGGCGGGTGGCTCGGAGGGCCAGGAACTGGGCGCGGCCACCGCCGCCGGCGTCGCCTACCTGCGCGCGCTGACCGAGGCCGGACTCGACGTGGACACCGCGCTGAGCCTGGTCGAGTTCCGTTTCGCGGCCACCGCGGAGCAGTTCCCGACCATCGCCAAGCTGCGTGCCGCCCGCCGGTTGTGGGCCCGCGTCGCCCAGGCGTCCGGTGCCGCCCCGACGGCCGGCGCCCAGCGCCAACACGCGCTCACCTCGTGGGCGATGACCACCCGGCGTGATCCGTGGGTCAACATGCTGCGCACCACGGTCGCCTCCTTCGCGGCCGGAGTCGGCGGCGCCGACGCGGTCACCGTGCGCGCCTTCGACGCCGCGATCGGCCGGTCCGACCCGTTCTCCCGGCGGATAGCCCGCAACACGCAGGCGCTGCTCCTGGAGGAGTCGCACCTCGCGCAGGTGATCGACCCGGCCGGCGGCTCGTGGTTCGTCGAACAGCTCACCGACGACCTCGCGCGCACCGGTTGGGCGTTCTTCCAGGAGATCGAGCGTCGCGGCGGGATCGTCGCGGTACTGGACTCGGGCTGGCTCGCCGAGCAACTGGCCGAGGTCCGCGCCAAGCGGGACAGGGACATCGCCGATCGCACCGACCCGATCACCGGCGTCAGCGAGTTCCCCAACCTGACCGAGGCGCCGGTCGTCCGCGAACCGGCGCCCGAGGTGCCGGTCTCCGCCGCCGGTCTGCCCCGGGTGCGCTACGCCCAGGCGTACGAGTCGCTGCGCGATCGTTCGGACGCGCTGCTCGCCGCGACCGGTGCCCGCCCGAGCGTGTTCCTGGCCACCCTGGGCCCGCTCGCGCAGTACACCGCACGGGCCGGCTTCACCGCCAACCTGTTCGCCGCCGGCGGCATCGCCGCCGTCGAAGCGGGCGGTACCGAGGTGGACGAGGGCGCGATCGAGCAGATCCTGGAGCGCTGGACGGCGGCCGGCCGGCCGGCGACCGTGGTGCTCACCTCCTCGGAGAAGATCTACGCCGCCCTGGCGGCACCGACCGCCGCGGCGCTGCGTGCGGCCGGCGCCCGCCGGATCCTGCTCGCGGGCCAAAAGGCGCACGGAGCGGACCTGGACGGGTACGTGTACACCGGGTGCGACGCGCTCGCCGTCCTGCACGCCACCTACGAGACCGCGGCGGAATCCCCGGAGGGGGCGAAATGAGCATTCCCGACTTCACCCAGGTCGAGCTCGACGCGCCCGCGTCCGGCGACCTCGACGCGTGGCGGGACGCCGTGCGCGAGGAGACCGGCAAGGACGCGGACGCGCTGACGCACGACACCCCCGAGGGCATCCCGCTCAAGGCGCTGTACACCGAGGAGGACCTGGAAGGGCTCGACTTCCTGGGCACCTACCCGGGCATCACGCCGTTCCTGCGCGGTCCGTACCCGACGATGTACGTCAACCAGCCGTGGACGATCCGCCAGTACGCGGGCTTCTCCACCGCCGAGGAGTCGAACGCCTTCTACCGGCGCAACCTGGCGGCCGGTCAGAAGGGCCTGTCGATCGCGTTCGACCTGGCCACCCACCGCGGCTACGACTCGGACCACCCGCGGGTGACCGGCGACGTGGGCATGGCGGGCGTCGCGATCGACTCGATCTACGACATGCGCCAGCTCTTCGACGGCATCCCGCTGGACCGGATGTCGGTCTCGATGACGATGAACGGCGCGGTACTGCCGGTGCTCGCGCTCTACATCGTCGCGGCGGAGGAGCAGGGGGTGGCACCGGAACACCTGACGGGGACGATCCAAAACGACGTCCTCAAGGAGTTCATGGTCCGCAACACCTACATCTATCCGCCCAAGCCCTCGATGTCGATCATCTCCGACATCTTCGCGTACACCTCGCAGAAGATGCCGAAGTTCAACTCGATCTCGATCTCCGGCTACCACATCCAGGAGGCCGGGGCCACGGCCGACCTGGAGTTGGCGTACACGCTCGCGGACGGCATCGAGTACCTGCGCGCCGGGGTCGAGGCGGGCCTGGACATCGACGCGTTCGCGCCGCGCCTGTCGTTCTTCTGGGCGATCGGGATGAACTTCTTCATGGAGGTCGCCAAGCTGCGCGCCGCGCGCCTGCTGTGGGCCGACATCGTCAAGTCGTTCGGCGCGAAGAACCCCAAGTCCTTCTCGCTGCGCACGCACTCGCAGACCTCGGGCTGGTCGTTGACCGCGCAGGACGTGTTCAACAACGTGGTGCGCACGTGCCTGGAGGCGATGGCCTCGACCCAGGGGCACACCCAGTCGCTGCACACCAACGCGCTGGACGAGGCGCTCGCGCTGCCGACCGACTTCTCCGCCCGGATCGCGCGCAACACCCAGTTGTTGCTCCAGCAGGAGTCGGGCACGTGCGACGTGATCGACCCGTGGGGTGGTTCGGCCTACATAGAGCGGCTCACCCACGACCTCGCGGTGCGGGCCCGGGAGCACATCGCCGAGGCCGAGCGGGCCGGCGGCATGGCGTCGGCGATCGCCGAGGGTCTGCCCAAGCTGCGGATCGAGGAGGCGGCGGCGCGCACCCAGGCCCGGATCGACTCGGGCCGGCAGTCGGTGATCGGCGTGAACAAGTACCTGGTCGCCAGCGACGAGGCGATCGACGTGCTCAAGATCGACAACAAGGCGGTCCGCGAGGGGCAGTTGGACAAGCTGCGCCGGTTGCGCGAGGAGCGCGACGACGACGCGGTGCGTCGTGCGCTGGCCGCGCTGTCCGGCGCGGCGCAGGCCGACGTCGAGGGCACCCGGCCGCGCGACCTGGAGCACAACCTGCTCGCGCTCGCGGTGGACGCCGCCCGGGCCAAGGCCACGGTCGGCGAGATCTCCGACGCGCTGGAGTCGGCGTACGGCCGCCACCAGGCGCAGATCCGTACGCTGACCGGGGTCTACCGGGAAGAGGTGGGCATGTCGCCGAACGTGGAGACGGCCCGCTCGCTGGTCGCCCGGTTCGAGGAACTGGAGGGCCGCCGGCCGCGCGTCCTGGTGGCCAAGATGGGCCAGGACGGGCACGACCGGGGGCAGAAGGTGATCGCCACCGCGTTCGCCGACCTCGGCTTCGACGTGGACGTGGGCGCGCTGTTCCAGACGCCGGGCGAGGTGGCCCGGCAGGCGGTCGAGGCGGACGTGCACGTGGTCGGGGTGTCCTCGCTCGCGGCCGGTCACCTCACCCTGGTGCCCGCGTTGCGGCAGGAACTGGCCGCGCTGGACGCCGAGGAGATCATGGTCGTGGTCGGCGGGGTCATTCCGCCCGCCGACGTGCAGCCACTGCTGGAGATGGGCGCCGCGGCGGTCTTCCCGCCCGGCACGGTGATCGCCGATGCCGCGGTGGACCTGCTCAGGGGCCTGTACAGGCAGTTGGACCACGAGCTGCCGGTCGACTGATGGCACGGGTGATCGACGTCGGCGCGTACGCCGAAGGCGTGCTCGCGGGGAACCGGACGATCCTGGCCCGGGCGGTCACGCTGGTCGAGTCCACTCGGGCCGACCACCGCGACCTCGCGCAGGAGTTGCTGGTCAAGCTGTTGCCGCACGCCGGCGGTGCCCACCGGGTGGGCATCACCGGCGTGCCCGGTGTGGGCAAGTCCACGTTCATCGAGACGCTGGGCACCCGGCTGACCGGCGCGGGACACCGGGTGGCGGTGCTCGCGGTGGACCCGTCCTCGTCCCGGCACGGCGGCAGCATCCTGGGCGACAAGACCCGGATGGGCCGGCTCGCCGTGGACGACAACGCCTTCGTGCGCCCCTCGCCGACCGCCGGCACGCTGGGCGGCGTCGCGCGCGCCACCCGCGAGTCGATCGTGTTGATGGAGGCGGCCGGCTACGACGTGGTGCTGGTGGAGACGGTCGGCGTGGGCCAGTCCGAGACCACGGTGGCGAACATGGTCGACTGCTTCCTGTTTCTGACCCTCGCGCGCACCGGCGACCAGCTCCAGGGCATCAAGAAGGGCGTCCTGGAGCTGGCCGACGTGGTCGCGGTGAACAAGGCGGACGGCGATTTCGCCCTCGCGGCCCGCCGGGCGGCCCGCGAACTGGCGGGCGCGCTGCGGCTGATGCGCCGGGCGGGGGAGTCGTGGACGACACCCGTGCTGACCTGTTCCGGGCTGTCCGGCGAGGGCCTGGACGAGGTCTGGGAGACCATCCTCAAACACCGGCAGACCCTGGAGGCGACCGGCGAGTCGGCCGAACTTCGACGCCGACAGCAGGTCGACTGGACGTGGGCGACGGTCTACGACTCGCTGTTGGCGGAGTTGCGTGGACACCCTGCGGTACGGGCTATCGTGCCCGACCTCGAACGCGACGTCCGGGACGGCAATCTCACCGCGACGCTTGCCGCGTCTCGCATCCTGGACGCGTTCCATGGGCGGCAAGGGCAGTCCTGATCAATGGGGCGCTTGGTTGATACGTGGTCGAGCGCCCGAAAGTCGGCCATTGCGGGAACGAGCACACAGTCATACCCCTACCGGCCGTAGCGCATGCGCCGGGGGGAGGCTTTTTTCTCACCCGAACGGGGGTAATTCGCTCCGTACCACGTCGCGAAGACCGATGCAACGTAGTCTTTCGTGGGTGAGCGAATCCCTCCCCGCCCAGGCCGCCGCCAAAGCCGCTGCTTTCGCCGACGAGCTGGTCGCCTTTCGACGCGACCTGCACATGCACCCAGAGCTGGGTCGGGAGGAGTTCCGTACCACCGGACTCATCCGGGAACGGCTGGTCCGCGCGGGCCTGCACCCGCGACTACTGCCCGGGACGGGCCTGGTCTGCGACATCAGACCCGAGCGGGCGTCGCCCGCCGGCCGAGGCGCCGGGGACGACCTGATCGCCTTCCGCGGCGACATCGACGCGCTGCCGGTGGACGACGTCAAAGACGTGCCCTATCGCTCGACCGTGCCCGGTCGCGCGCACGCGTGCGGGCACGACGTGCACACCTCGATCGTGCTGGGCACGGCCCTGGTATTGGCCGAATTCGCTCGCGAGGGCCTGCTGACCCGGCCGGTCCGGCTGATCTTCCAGCCCGCCGAGGAGAAGTTGCCCGGCGGCGCGCTGGACGTGATCAAGGCGGGCGGCCTGGCGGGCGTCGGGGAGATCCACGCGATCCACTGCGACCCCAAGGTCGAGGTCGGCCGGGTCGGGCTGCGCTCCGGCGCGATCACCTCGGCCTGCGACCGCGTGGTGATCATGCTCACCGGCGCGGGCGGCCACACCGCCCGCCCGCATCGCACCACCGACCTGGTCACCGCGTTGGCCAAGGTCGCCGCCGAGCTGCCCTCGGCGTTCTCCCGCCGGATCGACCCGCGCTCGGGCGCCAGCCTGGTGTGGGGGCGGATCCAGTCCGGCTCCGCGCCGAACGTGATCCCGCAGTACGGCGAGCTGGAGGGCACGCTGCGCTGCCTGGATCTGGAGGCGTGGCGGCAGGCCCCGGACCTGATGCACGAGCTGGTGGACTCGATCGCCTCGACCTACGGCGCCAAGTGGGAGCTCGAACACCACCGGGGCGTGCCGCCGGTGGTCAACGACCCGGATGCGGTCGACGCGATGCGCACGGTCGCCACCGGCGTGCTGGGCGCGAGTGCGGTCGAGGGCACCGAGCAGAGCCTGGGCGGCGAGGACTTCTCGTGGTTCCTGGACCAGGTCCCCGGCGAACTCACCCGGCTCGGTGTGCGACCCGTCGGACACCCCGTATACGACTTGCACCAGGGGCAGTTCGACGTCGACGAGCGGGCGATCGGGATCGGCGTCGAACTGTTCGCCGGGCTGGCGCTGCGGCCCGTTCGCTGACCCCGGTCGGGCTCGGTGCGCGCGGTGCGGGCGGGAGTGCCGAGATGGGACGTATGCGGAACTGTTAACCACCGCGACCCCGGTCCCCGTTCCTCCCACGTTCGTAAGTCTGTAATGTTCCGACCCGGTGCCGTTCGATCTCGTGCGGCACCGGGTCTTTTCCGTCTTGTCATGTCGCGGACTGCCCGGTTCCGCGCCGACCCGTCTCGGCTCCGGCTACTCGGCCGGGCTAACGGGGCGTGTTGCGGTGGCGATTCACGGTTTTTGTCGCTCATATTCTTTTACTAGGTATGCTCTCCGACGGCTAGCAGGTCTACGCGCGTTTACCAGGGAACCAAGCGCGTCAGAGTCTGCATCTGGGAGCAGCGCCCGAAGGGGCGCTCATCGGAAGGAGACACCCGTGCGCCGGGTATCCAAGGTGACCGCGGCTGCGGTCGGCGTCACTCTCGCCCTTACTGCCACCGCCGCGTGCGGTAGCAAGCCCAAGGACGACAAGAAGTCCGATTCGGGCACCAGTGCGACCCCCGGCGGTTCGCAGGCCGCCAAGGTGGACTTCAAGGCCTGCATGGTGACGGACACCGGCGGCATCGACGACCGTTCCTTCAACGCCTCCTCGTGGGCGGGCCTGCAGCAGGCCAAGTCGGAGCTGGGCGTCGATGTGAAGTACATCACCTCGAAGACCGAGAACGACTACGTTCCGAACCTCAACAGCCTCGTGAACGACAAGTGCGGTCTGATCATCGCGGTCGGCGGCCTGATGGCCGACGCGACCAAGGCCGCCGCGTCGACGCACAAGGACCAGAAGTTCGCGATCGTCGACTCCGCCAGCATCGAGCCGAACGTGCAGGGGCTGCAGTTCAACACGGCCGAAGCGGGCTTCCTCGGCGGCTACCTCGCCGCGGGCTTCTCCAAGACCGGCAAGGTCGCCACGTTCGGCGCGCTGCCGATCCCGCCGGTCACCGTGTTCATGGACGGCTACGTCCAGGGCGTCAAGTACTTCAACCAGGCCAAGGGCAAGAACGTCCAGGTCATCGGTTGGGACGACGTCAAGGGCGACGGCTCGCTCGCGGGCAAGTTCGACTCGCCGGCCGACGGTGAGCGGATCGCCAACGACTTCATCGCCCAGGGCGCCGACGTGATCATGCCGGTCGCCGGTCAGACCGGTCTCGGCGCGGCCTCGGCCGTGCAGAAGAGCGGCGGCAAGGCCAGCGTCATCTGGGTCGACCAGGACGGCTACGAGAGCGCCTCGCAGTACAAGTCGGTGTTCCTGTCCACGGTGACCAAGGACATCAAGGGCCAGGTGTTCAACGCGGTCAAGGCCGCGGCGAACAACCAGTTCACCACCAAGTCCACCATCGGCACCCTCGCCAACAACGGCGTCGGCCTGGCGCCGTTCCACGACTTCGACTCGAAGGTCTCCCCCGAGCTGAAGTCCGAGCTGACCGCGGTCAAGGCCGACATCGTCAGCGGCAAGATCAAGATCACCTCGAAGAACCAGCCGAAGAGCTGACCCAGACGATCGGGCGCCGTGGAAGCAGCTTCCGCGGCGCCCGTGTCCGTACCGCCCGGGCCCCGAGGGGACCCGGGTCGAACCCGTAGCGGCCCCTCGCGGGGGGCGTAGCCGAGGAGGTCTCCGCGTTGAAGCTCGAACTGCGCGGAATCACGAAACGGTTCGGGTCGCTGGTCGCCAACGACCACATCGACCTGACCGTCGAGCCGGGGGAGATCCACTGCCTTCTCGGTGAGAACGGTGCCGGCAAGTCGACGCTGATGAACGTGCTCTACGGGCTCTACGAGCCCACCGAGGGCGAGATCGTCGTCGACGGCACCCCCCGCAAGTTCCGGACCGCCGGTGACGCGATCGACGCGGGCATCGGCATGGTCCACCAACACTTCATGCTGGTCCCGGTCTTCACCGTCGCCGAGAACGTCATGCTCGGCCACGAGGAGACCAGGCCGCTGGGCTGGCTGGACCGCCGTCGGGCCCGCAAGAAGGTGCTCGACCTCGTCGACGAGTACGGCCTCAAGGTCGACCCGGACATGTTGGTCGAGGACCTCCCCGTCGGTCTGCAACAGCGGGTGGAGATCCTCAAGGCCCTGGTGCGCAACGCCAAGGTGCTGATCCTGGACGAGCCCACCGCGGTGCTCACGCCGCAGGAGACCGAGGAACTGTTCCGGGTGATGCGCGCGCTGCGCGCCTCCGGCCACTCCATCGTGTTCATCACGCACAAGCTCAAAGAGGTCAAGGCCGTCGCCGACCGGATCACCGTGATCCGGCGCGGCAAGGTGGTCGGCACCGCCGATCCGGCCTCCTCGGAGAAGGAACTCGCTTCGCTGATGGTCGGCCGGCCGGTCAAGCTGGTGGTCGACAAGAACGAGGCGCAGCCGGGCGAGGTCCGGTTGGCGATCGAGGACCTGACCGTGCTCGACGGCAACGGCCAGGCCGTGGTGGACCGGGTCGACCTGCGCCTGCGCGAGGGCGAGATCCTGGGCATCGCGGGCGTGGACGGCAACGGCCAGAGCGAGCTGACCCAGGCCATCCTGGGCCTGCGCGCGCCCGCAGCCGGGCGGATCAGCCTGGACGGGCAGGACCTCGCGGGTCGGACGCCGCGGCAGATCCTCAACTCCGGCGTCGGCTTCGTGCCCGAGGACCGTCAGCACGACGGCATCGTGGGCGATTTCACGGTGGCCGAGAACCTGGTCCTGGACCTGGTCACCCAGGCGCCGTTCGGTCGGCGCGGATCGATCGATCCCGGCGCGGTGCGCGACAACGCGCGGCAGCGGGTCGAGGAATTCGACATCCGCACGCAGACCATCGAGTCGCCGGCCGGCACGCTGTCCGGCGGCAATCAGCAAAAGGTCGTCGTGGCGCGCGAACTCTCGCGCCCGCTGCGGCTGTTCATCGCCTCGCAGCCCACCCGAGGGGTGGACGTGGGCGCGATGGAGTTCATCCACAAGCGGATCGTGGCCGAGCGCGACGTCGGCACCCCGGTGATCATCGTCTCCACCGAGTTGGACGAGGTGGTGGCGCTGGCCGACCGGATCGCGGTGATGTACCGGGGTCGGATCGTGGACATCGTGCCGCCCACCACGTCCCGAGGCGACCTGGGTCTGCTGATGGCCGGTGTGATCCCGAGCAAGGACCCGACCGAGGCGGCACCGGCCGCCGAAGCGGACGCGGCCGAGACCGCGACCATCGAGAGCGACGAAACCCCGGGGGAGGAGGACCCAGCGTGACCGAGGACGACAAGAGCACGCCCGGTGAGCCGAGCGAGGCGAAGCCGGCCCTGACCAAGGCGGCCGAACCGGCCGGGGCGAGCGCCTCGGCGCCGGCCAAGCCCTCGCTCGGTCGAGCCATGCTCGACGCGATCATCACCGGCAACTCGGCCGTGGTGACCTTCCTGGCGATCGTGCTCGCGCTGGTGGTCGGCGGCATCCTGATGATCCTCGCGGACCAGGACGTGCTCGACGAGTACAAGTACTTCTTCGCCGCTCCGGGCGAGGCGCTCTCCAGCTCGTGGACGCTGGTCTCGGACGCCTACACGGCGATGTTCAAGGGTTCGATCGTGAACCCGGACACCTTCTCCGAGGGTTCGATCGAGGACATCTTCCGACCGATCTCGGAGACCATCACGCAGGCCACGCCGCTGATCTTCGGCGGTCTCGCGGTCTCGATCGCGTTCCGCACCGGGCTGTTCAACATCGGTGCGCAGGGCCAGATCATCGCCGGCGCGGTCTTCGCGTCGTGGATAGGGTTCGTCGTCGATCTGCCGCCGGTGATCCACCTGGTGTTCGTGATCCTGGCCGGCCTGATCGGCGGCGGTCTCTACGCGGGCATCGCCGGTTTCCTCAAGGCTCGCTACGGCGCGCACGAGGTGATCGTGACGATCATGCTCAACCACATCGCGGTGCTGATGCTCGGCTGGCTGCTGACCACCGACACCTTCCGTCGCGGCGGCCAGGCGCAGCCGATCGGCAAGGACGCGCACGAGAACGCGGTGTTGCCCAACCTGTTCGGCGACGACCTGCGGATCCACTTCGGCATCATCCTGGCGCTGGTCGCGGCCGGGATCTACTGGTGGCTGCTCAACCGCTCCACGCTCGGCTTCGAACTGCGCGCGGTGGGTTCCAACCCGGCCGCGGCCCGCACCGCGGGCATGAGCGTGGCCCGGGCGCAGATCCTGGCCATGGTGATCGCCGGTGCGATGGCCGGTCTGGCCGGTGTCTCGCAGGTGATGAGCTCGACCAACCCGGCGCACACGCTGACCCCCAGCATCGACGCCGGCATCGGCTTCGACGCGATCACCGTGGCACTGCTCGGCCGGACCAAGCCGCTGGGCACCGTGCTGGCCGCACTGCTGTTCGGCGCGCTGCGCGCGGGCGGTTCGGTGATGCAGGCGTCCGCGAACGTGTCCGTCGACATCGTCATCGTCATCCAGGCCGTGATCGTGCTGTTCGTCGCGGCGCCGCCGCTGGTGCGCTCGATCTTCCGGCTGCGCGGCGCCCGCAAGGGTGCCGAGGGCGGGCCGTTGGCCGCCAAGGAGACCGTGGGGGTCCAGGCATGAGCGAGCGGAACCCTGAAGGAGGCACGCAGGTGGCGGACACCGTGATCGCCCCCGATGTGGAGGCTCCGGTGGACCCCACCGGCAAGGCCGCCGACGTGGTGCGGGCCGCGGCCCGCAAGAAGGCCCTGATCACGGGCATCGGCTTCGTCCTGGTCGGGCTGTACGCGCTGTGGGCGTTCGGGTTCGGTACCGACAGCGGCGTCGACGCGGTCTTCGGGATGAACGTGCCCAACCGGGACACCACCGAGGTCGGCGACCTGTCGCTGCCCGCGCGGGCCGTCGCGATCGCGATGTCCGTGGTGTGCATGCTCGCGGGTGGGCTGCGGATCGCGCTGGACCGGTCGCGCCTGGCGATCCGGCTGAGCATCGCGCTGTTCCTGATCGCGTTCGTGATCGCGTTCCTGGTGTGGGCGGTCGCGGGCAAGCAGATGTCCTTCGCGGGCGCGTTGCAGAACACCGTGCTGGCCGCCGTGCCGCTCGTGCTCGGTGCGCTCGCGGGCGTGATCGGCGAGCGCTCGGGCGTGGTCAACATCGCCATCGACGGTCAGTTCCTGTTCGGCGCGTTCGCCGCCGCGCTCACCGGCTCGATCACCGGGTCGTTGTGGGCCGGGCTGGCCGCGGGTGCGGTCGCGGGTGCGCTGATCGGTGCGCTGCTCGCCGTGTTCGCGGTGCGCTACCTGGTCGAACAGGTCGTCCTGGGTGTGGTGATCAACCTGCTGGTCACCGGCATCACCGGCTTCCTGTACACACAGCTCCTGCAGAAGGACCCCGAGGGCTACAACAACCCGGGCGTGTTCGAGAACATCCGGATCCCCGGCTTCGCGGACATCCCGGTGATCGGCCCGGTGTTGTTCGACGTGAACATCATCGTCTACCTGATGTACGCGCTGATCGTGATCGTGCACCTGGGCCTGTTCCACACCCGCTGGGGCCTGCGGGCCCGTGCCGTGGGCGAGCACCCGACGGCGGCGGACACGGTCGGCATCAAGGTCAACGCGACCCGGTACCGCAACGTGGTGATGGCGGGCGCGATCGCGGGCATCGGCGGCGCGTTCCTGACCATCGGCACGGTGGGCACCTTCTCCAAGGACATGACCTCGGGCGCGGGCTACATCGCGCTCGCGGCGGTCATCTTCGGCCGCTGGCGTCCGCTGGGCGCGGTGGCCGCGGCGCTGCTGTTCGGCTTCACCAGTGCGCTGGCCACGTCGCTGCAGCCGCTGAACACCTCGATCCCGAGCCAGTTCCTGCAGATGATGCCGTACGTCGTGACGATCTTCGCGGTGGCCGGTCTGGTCGGCAAGGTGCGCGCCCCGGCCGCGGCCAACAAGCCCTATACGAAGGGCTGACGGGCGTGCCGGAAATCGATTGGCTCGCGCTGCGGGACGCGGCGACCACGGCGATGCGCGGTGCGTACGCGCCCTACTCGAAGTATCCGGTCGGCGCCTCGGCGCTGGTGGACGACGGCCGGATCGTGTCCGGGTGCAATGTGGAGAACGCGTCGTACGGGCTCACGTTGTGCGCGGAGTGCGGTCTGGTGTCCGCGCTGCACGCGAGCGGAGGCGGCCGGCTCGTGGCGTTTTGCTGCGTGAACGGCGAGGGCGCGGTCCTGATGCCGTGTGGGCGCTGCCGGCAACTCCTGTGGGAGCACGGCGGCGCCGAGATGTTGCTGGAAACCAAGCACGGGGTACGGCCGTTGCGGGAGATCCTGCCGGATGCCTTCGGGCCCGACGACCTTCGCTGAGCAATTGCTCGTGACCTGAACGGGTCGCTTCGGCGGCCGAGAGAGAACGGACAGCATGGACGCGATTTCGGTCATCCGTACGAAGCGGGACCGCGGTGAACTGACGGCGGCTCAGATCGATTGGGTGGTCGACGCGTACACGCGCGGCGATGTCGCGGACGAGCAGATGTCCGCGCTCGCGATGGCCATCCTGCTCAACGGGATGAACGCGACCGAGATCAACCGTTGGACCGACGCGATGATCGCGTCGGGCGAGCGGATGGACTTCTCGGCGCTGTCCCGGCCGACCGCGGACAAGCACTCCACCGGTGGCGTCGGCGACAAGATCACCCTGCCGCTCGCGCCGCTGGTCGCCGCGTGCGGCGTGGCCGTCCCGCAGTTGTCCGGCCGCGGCCTGGGGCACACCGGCGGCACGCTGGACAAGCTGGAGGCCATACCCGGGTGGCGGGCGGCGTTGTCCAACGACGCGATGATGCGCGTGCTGGAGGACGTCGGCGCGGTGATCTGCGCGGCCGGCGACGGCCTCGCGCCGGCGGACAAGAAGTTGTACGCGTTGCGCGATGTGACCGGCACGGTCGAGGCGATCCCGTTGATCGCCAGCTCGATCATGAGCAAGAAGATCGCCGAGGGCACCGGCGCCCTGGTGCTCGACGTCAAGGTCGGCTCCGGCGCCTTCATGAAGGACCTGGCCGACGCGCGCGAACTGGCCCGCACCATGGTCCGGTTGGGCGTGGACCACGGGGTCGGGACGGTCGCGCTGCTGACCGACATGTCCACGCCGCTGGGGCTGACCGCGGGCAACGCGCTGGAGGTCCGCGAGTCGGTCGAGGTGCTCGCGGGCGGCGGCCCGGCGGACGTGATCGAGCTGACCGTCGCCCTCGCGCGCGAGATGCTCGCGGCGGCCGGCCGGACCCGGATCGACCCGGCGGACGCGCTGCGCGACGGCTCCGCGATGGACGTGTGGCGTCGGATGATCCGGGCCCAGGGCGGCGACCCGGACGCCAAGTTGCCGGTGGCGCGCGAGACCGAGGTGGTCACCGCGACCTCCACCGGCGTGCTGACCCGGTTGGACGCGTACGAGGTCGGCGTCTCGGCCTGGCGCCTGGGCGCGGGCCGGGCCCGCAAGGAGGAGCAGGTCCAGGCCGGCGCGGGCGTCGAACTGCACGCCAAGCCGGGCGACACGGTCGTCGCCGGTCAGCCGCTGATGACCCTGCACACCGACACCCCGGAGCGGTTCGACTACGCGCGCGAGATCCTGGCCGACTCGGTCACCATCGCCCCGGCCGGCACCCTCTTCGAGCCCACCCCGATCCTGATCGACCGCATCGGCCCGACCGCCTGACGACCCGAACCACCCGGCCGGGCCCTCGACTCCCACCGGAGCCGAGGGCCCGGCCGCGTGATCGGGCCGCTCGACGCAGGGCCTATGCCGCGGGGTACGGGCTGAACATGGTGCCGGTGTGGGCGTCCAGGTCGTGTTCGAGCCAGTCCATCCGGTGTTCGAAGAAGGTCGACACGAACTCGCGCATGTGCGGGGTCCGCATGTGCTGTTCGAGGTCCTGCGTGGAGCGCCACACCTCGTATCGCCGCGGCGTAGCCGCCCGGATCACGGCCGGCCGTAGCGGCCGCGGAAGACGTTGCGATCGAGCGGCCGGCGGCCCGGGTGCCGGCGCTCCTCGGCGGCGTAGCCGACCGAGACGATCAGCGCGATCGCCAGGTCGTCCCGGTCGCCGATCCCGATCGTGTCCTTGACCGACTGCTCGTGCCAGCCGTTCATCGGCGATGTGGCCAGGCCCAGTTCGGTCGCGGCGAGCAGGACGTGGCCGGCCGCGATCATCGCGTCCTTGACCGCGTACTCGCGCAACATCCCGCGCTCGGCCAGGTCCTGCTGGAACTGCGCGGAGGCGGCCGAGAACATCCGGATGAACGCCTCGTTCCACGCGCCGTTGTGCCGAGCCTGTTCGTGGACGTCGGCGTGCTCCTCGCGCCACGCCTGCGGCTCGGCGACGAACACGAGCAGGACCGGGGCCTGCACGGCCTGCGGCTGGCCGCCGGTGGCCGCGATCAGTCCCGCCTTGCCGACCTCGTCGGTGACCACCACGATCGAGCGGTCCTGGAGGTTCCAACTCGTGGGTGCCTCCACGGCCAGTTCGAGCAGCGCGCGCAGCAGGTGGTCCGGGACCGGGTCGGGGCGGTAGTGCCGGACGGTGCGTCGGGTGCGGATGGCCTCGGCGACCGAGAGGGTGCGGTGCGGGGTGTGGTTGCTCATGACCGCAATTCTCGGAGAGTCGCTCTCCATCAGGAAGTAGGCACCATTTGGTGCGCTACTCTCCTGACATGGTGACCATCGTCGAATCGGTCGGCCTTCCCGCCGACGTCTACAGCGCCAAGTGCGCGACGCGTCAGGTCCTGGACCACATCGCCGGCAAGTGGACGGTGCTGATCGTGGACGCGCTGCGGGACGGCGCGATGCGGTACACCGATCTGAGCCGTCGGATCGAGGGGGTGTCGCAGAAGATGCTCACCCAGACCCTGCGCAGTCTGGAGACCGACGGCTTCGTGTCGCGCACGGTGACCCCGACCATCCCGCCTCGGGTGGACTACGAACTCACCGGACTCGGGCGCAGTCTGGGCGAGCCGATCCGTGCGCTGCGCGAGTGGACCGAGACGCACATCAACGAGATCGAACGGGCCAGGGTCGCGGACGCCGAGCGCAAGGCGGCCCGAGGCTACTGAGGTGCCCGGTCCGGCGGCGGCGATCCGCGCGGCAGGTGGCCCGTCGGATCAGTACAGCGCCCGCCAGATCAGCGCACTGATCAGCACGGCCGTGGCGAAGACCACGAACAGGCACCCGAGCGTCGCGCAACCCGCGCGCACGGTGTGCGGGCGGAACACCCGGCCGAAGTCGTCGCGGTCGCCCGGGTGTGGGCCGGGAGCCGGATCGTGGTGTTCGTCCATGGGCTCAGCATGCCAAGGGCCGGGCCCGGAGCCCGCCCGGGACCCGGGCCCGGCCGGCGCTCAGGCGGTCGACCGCACATGGGTGCGGGCGCGCCGCCGGGCGGGTGCGGGCGCCGGCGTGCCGGTCACCCGACCGGTGAGCCCGAACGCCACCCAACCCGCCGCCGCCATCAGCACCAGCACCAGGACCACCGCACCGGCCCAACCCTGCCCGTGGAAGGCGACGCCGCCGACCGGCCCGCCGACGCTCGCCCCGACGTAGTAGGCGGCCAGATACAGCGCGGACGCCTGCGCCCGCCCCTCGGTGACCCGCAGGCCGACCGCCGAACTGGCCGCCGAGTGGCCCGCGAAGAAGCCCGCCGTGAGCACGATCAGGCCGACCACGACCGACGCCAGGTGGTCCGGCAGGGTCAGCAGCGCACCCGCGGCGGTGATCGCCGCGGCGGCCCACAACGTCGCGCGATGCCCGATCCGGCCGACCAGCCGACCCGAGGCGGCCGAACTGAACGTGCCCGCCAGGTAGACCACGAAGATCGCCCCGACCACCGTCCGCGGCAGCGCGAACGGCTCGGCCAGCAGCCGGTATCCGAGGTAGTTGTACACGGTGCCGAACGCCGCCATGAAGACCGTGCCGAGCAGGTACAGCCGACGCAGCACCGGATCCGCGAGGTGCGCGCGCAGCACGCCGGTGAGTTGCCGGGCGCTCATGGTCGACGGGGTGAAGTTGCGCGACGGCGGCAGCAACACCCGGAAGGCGACCGCCGATCCGAACGCGAGCAGCCCCACCACCACGAGCGCGACCCGCCAGCCGCCCAGATCCGAGGCCAGTCCGGTGACCACCCGGCCGCCCATGCCGCCGATGCTGTTGCCCGCCACGTACAGCCCCATCGCCGAGCCCAACGAGGGCGCGTCGACCTCCTCGGCCAGGTAGGCCATCGCGGTCGCGGGCAACCCGGCCAGCGCGACGCCCTGCGCCGTACGCAGCGCCACGAGGGTGCCGAAGTCCGGGGCGAACGCGGCCAGTACGCCCAGCAGGGCGGCGCCGAACACGGAGATCGTCATCACCCGCGAGCGACCCCACCGCTCGGACAACATGCTCACCGGGATCACCGCCAGGGCCAGCGCACCGGTGGTCATCGAGACCGAGAGGCTGGCCGTGGCCGGGTCCAGACGAAAGCCGTCGGACAACTCCGGCAGCAGGGTCTGGGTCGCGTAGAGCATCGCGAAGGTCGAACAGCCCGCCGCGAACAGCGCCAGGTTCACCCGTCGATACGCGCGCGAACCCCGAGGGTGTCGCATCGGGTCGGTACCCGGGGCGGGATCCGAAGAGCTGTTCGAGGCTGACATGCGCACCAAGCTAAACCGCGCTCTTTCATGCGTCCAATGCATGTTTCGGACAGAATTCATACCATGGTGCATGACAGCAGATCAGCCGAGGTTTCCGCGGCCATCGCCCCCCTCCTGACCCAATTCGCGGCGGTCGCCCGCGAGGAGCACATCACCCGGGCCGCGGCCCGGCTGGGCATTCCGCAGCCCACGCTCAGCCGCACGATGGCCCGACTGGAGGCGGACGTGGGCGTGCCGCTGCTGGCCCGCACCGGGCGCGGCGTCACGCTCACCCGGCAGGGCCACACCCTGCTCGCGCACGTGGAGCAGGCGCTCGCGCTGCTGGAGCGCGGCCTGGACGAGGTGATCGAGGACGTGGGCGCGGCGCGTGGCAAGGTCGCGTTCGGGTTCCTGCACACGATGGGCCCCGAAGCGGTGCCCGGCCTGCTGCGCGCCTTTCGGGTGCATCACCCGGGCATCCGCTTCCAGCTCGTGCAGGCGTCCGCCTCGGCGATGCTGGAGCGCATGCGGGCCGGCGAACTCGACCTGTGCCTGACCGCGCCGCTGCCGGACGCGCCGGACCTGGCCGTGCGCGCGCTCGACGATCAGCAGCTCTACCTGGTGGTGCCGGCCGACCATCGGCTCGCGCGCCGCCGCCGGGTGCGGTTGGCCGAGGCGGCCGAAGACGTGTTCGTGTGCATGGAGCCGGGCTACGGTCTGCGCCGCATCACCGACGCGCTCTTCGCCGAGGCGGGGTACGTACCCAAGATCGCGTTCGAGGGCGAGGAGGCCGAAACGCTGCGCGGCCTGGTCGCGGCGGGCCTGGGCGTCGCACTCCTACCCGCCCCCGACACCCCCCGTCCGGGCACCGTGCACCTCACCGTCACCGCCCCCCGAGCCTTCCGCACCATCGGCCTGGCCTGGATGCCCAGCCGCCCGGAAACCGCCCCCGTGCGCCTCTTCCGCGAATTCGCCCTCAGCCGCCAGGGCCGGCTCCTGCACCCCACCCCGGCGGGCCTCCCCGACCCGCCCCGGTAATCGACCCGCGAAGCCACCTCCGGTAAAGCAACATGATCTACGCGCGTAGGCGGTAAAGTCCTTTCATGTACAGCAGCCACCCGAACACGCCCGCCGCCTCGCCCACCGTCGAGCAGATCCGGCGTGCCCCCAAAGTCCTGCTCCACGACCACCTCGACGGTGGGCTGCGTCCCACCACGATCATCGAACTCGCCGCGGCGGTCGGCTACGACCGGCTGCCCACCACCGACCCCGAAGCGCTCGGTACCTGGTTCCGCGAGGCCGCCGACTCCGGCTCGCTGGAGCGCTACCTGGAGACCTTCGACCACACCGTGGCGGTGATGCAGACCCGCGAGGGCCTGTTCCGGGTCGCCGCCGAATGCGCCGAGGACCTCGCCGCCGACGGCGTGGTCTACGCCGAGATCCGCTACGCGCCCGAGCAGCACCTGGCCGCCGGCCTGACCCTGGACCAGGTGGTCGAGGCGGTCGAGGAGGGCTTCCGGGAAGGGGAGCGCCGTGCGGCCGAAGCCGGCAACCGGATCAAGGTCGGCGCGCTGCTCACCGCGATGCGGCACGCGGCCCGCTCGCTGGAGATCGCCGAACTCGCCAACCGGCACCGCGACCTGGGCGTGGTCGGCTTCGACATCGCCGGCGCCGAGGCGGGCTTCCCGCCCACGCGGCACCTCGACGCGTTCGAGTACCTCAAGCGGGAGAACAACCACTTCACCATCCACGCCGGCGAGGCGTTCGGTCTGCCGTCGATCTGGCAGGCGCTCCAGTGGTGCGGCGCGGACCGCCTCGGCCACGGCGTGCGGATCATCGACGACATCACCGTCAAGGACGACGGCAGTGTCGAGCTGGGCCGGCTCGCGGCGTACGTGCGCGACAAGCGCATCCCGCTGGAGATGTGCCCGACCTCGAACCTGCAGACCGGCGCCGCCACGTCGTACGCCGATCACCCGATCGGCCTACTGCGCCGACTCTATTTTCGGGTGACCGTGAACACTGACAACCGTTTGATGAGCGGCACGTCGATGACGCGGGAGTTCGAGCACCTCGTCGAGGCGTTCGGCTACGGCCTGGACGACCTCCAGTGGTTCACCGTGAACGCGATGAAGAGCACCTTCCTGCCCTTCGACGAGCGCCTCGCGATGATCAACGAGGTGATCAAGCCCGGCTACGCCGCGCTCAAGTCGGAATGGCTTTTCGGTCGGAACTGACCTTCCGCGGGCGCGCCCACCCGATCCGGATCGAGGTGGATCGATCCGGATCGCGGGCGCACCCCACACCCCCTCTCGGCACGGGCGAAGAGTCGAGCCCGACCGAAGGGGGCGTTTTGCGCATTCCGCGTCCGATTCGCTACGTTGCGGTCTCACTTCGTTACGGGGTGTATCTCGCCCCGCCCGAATCGAGAACCCGAGGATGCACATGCGATCGGTAACGCGTAAGGCGGCCATCACGGCCGGGCTCGGTGCGGCTCTGGCAGCGGGAGCCGCGGGCTCCGCGAGTGCGATGCCGGCGACCGACCTCGTCGACGGGTTGGCCCCGGCCGCCTCGACGGCCCAGTCGGCTCTGCCGGACGCCGCCGCGCCGTTCCAGCTCGGCCAGGTCACCGACACGCTTCCCGTCGACAAGCTGCTCACCCCGGGCCACTCGCCGCTCGACGATGTGGCCGCGGACGCGGCCCGCACCATGGGCCACAGCATGGAGCAGAGCGCGGCCGGGATGGCCGAGCAGGGCGGCCAGGCCAAGGGCGGGCTGGGCTCGCCGGTCAACACCCTGCCCGTCGACAAGCTGACGACGGGCGGCCAGTCCTCCCCGCTGGACGCGTCGCCGCTCGGGAGCCTGCAGTTGGGCCAACTGCCCCTCTGACATCCGCATCGGGTTCCGCTCCCGCCGCCGGGCCGGGTCGGCGGCGCGGAACCGTTCGGCTCCGCCGCGTACGAGCCGTGTCCTCGCGTGTCGATCCCGCGCGAGGGCACGGCTTCGTCGGGTTCGGACGGGGAGTGCCGACACGTCCTACAGCGAGTCGTACATCTCCTTGGCCACGTCGCCCAGATACGGCCCGGTCATGGTGCGCGACGCCGGCGAGGTCACCCCGAGCGAGACGTTGCTGACCAGGAAACTTCGCCCGTCCACCTCGGCGAACCAGCCCCCGCCGGAGGAGCCGCCGGTCATCGTGCAGCCCATCCACAACATGTCCGGCTGCGGCCAGCCGTCCTCCCGGAAGTCCGTGGTCGGCGACGAGCACGTGTACAGCGTGGTGCCGTCGTAGGGCGTGTCTCCGGGATAGCCGTACGACTGCACCCGCAGGTGCCGAGGCGCGTTCCAGTACACGTCCGCGCCCGCACCCACCGTGTCCTCCAGCGTGCGACCGGCACGCGAGTCGACGATGAAGGCGCCGTAGTCGTACGGTGACGCGCTGGCGTCCTTGCCGCCCGGATCGGCGTTCTGCGCCCACTGGTTGCTCACCGTGATCCGCCGCGCCGGCCAGCGCCCGTACGGCTCGCGCTCCGCCGGCGTACGGCCCGCGCCGTTGTATCCCGGCACGAAGGTGACCCGGTCGTAGAAGTTTCCGTTGCGGCCCCCGTGCAGGCAGTGTCCCGCCGTCCACACCATGTTCCCGCCGGGGTGGTGCACGACCGTGCCGCTGCACTCGGCGACCCCGTCCGGCATCCGGAAGAAGATCTTGCCCCGAATCGCCAGGTCGGGCTCGGTGTACGGCGCGGTCACCCGGCGGGCCTGGATCGTCGGCGGTTGGCGGAAGTCCGCGTCGGGCCGCTGCGGCTCCTGCTCGGGCAGTTGCGGCTGCTCCTGGCCGGGGGAGAACTCGTTGCCGCGGGGTTTGGCCTGGTCCTGCCGGTCCTGATCCCAGAAGCCGCGGGTGTCCTCGATGTCGCGGTCGCTGTACTGCTTCGAGTTCATCGCCTGGGTGCGTCCGGCCTCGACCGCCAGGTTGCCGCTCAGCACCAGCCCGACCAGGGTCACCAGCACGCCGGCGAACACCGACATGGTGACGATGAGGTTCTTGTTGTGCGTGCTTCCCGGTTGCATGTCCCCGCCCCCCGACCGAGCGCTCGGCCCGGAACCCTCCGGTCCCGCGAGACCACTCGATCGACCCGCCTACCCATCCGTTGATCGGATGATAGGCGCCGGCGGGGTCGGGCCGTGCCGCATCCCACCCGGCTCAGTCCTGGGGCAGCAGAATCCACAGCGCGATGTACAGCAGGAACTGCGGGCCCGGGAGCAGGCAGGACAATACGAACACCAGCCGGACGGTGGTGACGGACCAGCCGTAACGGCGGGCGATCCCGGCGCAGACGCCGGCGATCCGGCGGCCGTGTCGCGGGCGGCTGAGAATCGCGGTGCTCATGGTCATGGCGGTGCCTCCTCGATGCGACGGCACCGGATACGGCGACGTCGTACTTCGAAGGTAGGCGGATCCGCACCCGGGCACATCCGTCGCAGGGTCCGGCCGGTCATCCGCCCTGGGGACTAAGGGACTTCCCGGAGGGGCGAGCCTGCGGCCAGTCCTTCTCGAACGCCGACGGCGAGCCGGGGGTCCGGCTCGCCGGGGTGGGCGTGGTCGCGTTCTTGCGGCTGATGTCGAGGTAGCTCTCGCACCGGTAGCTCTCCGGCGCGGTCCGCCGACCGGCGAGCAGCACCGTTTCACCGCCGGACGCGCTCTGCAGTGTGCAGACCACCTGACCGAGCGCGATCGTGGCCAGCGCCGACAGCGGCGCGTCCAGCCGGAACAGGGCGGGCGGGTCGCCCTCGCGTCGATCCGCCGCGGTCAGCCCGCCGGCGGGCAGCGCGGTGGTGTACCCCTCCAGCGCCTCGGCGTCGTCGGGGCCCAGGTGCAGCTCCTCCAGGAGCTGGTTGACCTGGTCGGTGCGCGCCTTGTCCGGGACCACCTCGCTCGGCCGCAGCAACAACCGGCCGCCCCGGGGCAGCGCCTGCAGCCGGTTGTCCTTCACCAGATACACGATGTGCCGCTCCGAGCCGGGCAACTGGTTCTGCGCGGACGGCGCCGTCCGGTTGGCCGGCTTGCCCGCGCCCACCGGTCCCTCGGTCGGTCGAATCCCGCACGACGTGAGCGCGGCGAGCACGCCCGTCGTCGCGAACACCGCGATCGGGAGCCGCCGACGAGATCTCAACGCCCGCCTCCTCGCTCGTCGTGCCTGCCGGAGTGGATGCCGCCGAAGCCGCCGAGATCCGGCCCGACCTGCTCGGCAGGCCCGACGTTGTCGGCGTACTCGGCGTTCTCCGCGTCGAGGTCGGCGTGCACGCCGTCGTCCTCGACCCCCTCGTCCGGGTCGATTATCTCTTCGAGCTCGGGCGGCACCAACGGCAGGCGCAGGGTGAACTTGGCGCCGCCGCCGGGCATGTTCGAGGCGAACGCGGTACCGCCGTGGATACGCGCGTTCTCCATCACGATGGACAGCCCCAGCCCGCTGCCCTCGGAGCGGGCCCGCGAGCTGTCCGCCTTGTAGAAGCGGTCGAACACGTGCGGCAGCACGTCCTCGGGGATGCCGGGACCGGTGTCGGAGACCTCGATCACCAGGTCCTCCTCGCCCGGCCCGGCGAGTATTCCGGGCACCGTCGCCCGCGGCTCGTGGTGGATCTCGACCGTCACCGGCGAGCCGCCGTGCCGGAGCGCGTTGCCGACCAGATTGGAGACCATGACGTCCAGTCTGCGCGGGTCCACCCTGGCCAGGATGCCCCGGGGTGCCCGCAGGTCCACCGCGTCCATCCAGGCGCGCGCGTCCAGGCACGCGGTGACCAGGTCGGTGATGTCCACCTCGTCGGCCACCAGCGCCGCGGTGCCCGCGTCGAAACGGGACACCTCCATCAGATCCTCGACCAGCGTGGCCAGCCGCTCGATCTCGGCGACCACCAGCCGCGCGGCGGGCGCGCCCTGCTCGCCGAGACTGTCCGCCTCCTCTTCCAGCAGCTCGCTGACCGCGGTCATCGCCGCCAGCGGGGTGCGCAACTCGTGCGAGACGTCCGCGACGAACCGGCGCGAGGAGGATTCCAGCGCCCGCAGCTCGGCGACGCTGCGCTCCAGCTTCTCCGCCGCGTCGTTGAAGGTGCGGGACAGGTCGGCCAGCTCGTCCGAGCCGCGCACGTCCAACCGGGTGTCCAGCCGGCCCGCGCCCAACTCGCGTGCGGCGTGGCCCAGTCGGCGCACCGGGCGCAGGATGTGGCGCGCGGCGAACAGCGCGACCACCGCCGCCGCGCCGAGCGCCAACAAGGTGCCCACGATCAGGTAGCGGGCCAGCGAGTTGAGGTCGGCCTGCTCGTCCTTGAGCGACTTGAACATGTAGCCGGTGGGCCCGTTGGGCACCACCCGGGTACCGCCGACGAGGTAGGGCTGCCCCTCGATGTCGATGCGCTGGAAGTACATGTGGAAGCCGCCGTTGTTGTCGGCGGTCTGCACCATGCGCTGCAACTTCGTGGGCACCCGCTCCAACGGGAACCGGGTGGAGTTGGAGGCGACCGGGCGGCCGTCGGCGCCGACCAGGACCACCGCGTAACCGAAGCTGCTCTCCCGCATCTGATCGACGGCGGGTCCCAGGTCGGCCTGATCCGGCTTCTCCGGCAGATTCGCGGAGACCCGACCGAGGTTGTCCCGGAACTCGGTGAGCACCGAGTCCTGCGCCCGCTCCAGAACGGCGGTACGCGTCAGCCAGTAGGCGATCCCGGACGCGGCGACCGCGGAGATCAACGCGACCAGCGCGAAGGCGACGAGCACTCGAAAGCGCAACGAGCGCAGCTTCAGGGTCGGGGCGATCCGGCGGACGATCCGGCGTACCAGCGGCGGCCGGGCCGTCACTGGGGCGGGTCGAGGCGGTAACCGACGCCTCGAACAGTGCGGATCAGCGTCGGTGCGGACGGAGTCTGCTCCACCTTGGCCCGCAACCGCTGGACGCACGCGTCCACCAACCGCGAGTCGCCGAGGTAGTCGTGCTCCCACACCAGGCGCAACAACTGCTGCCGGGACAACGCCTGCCCGGGGCGCCGACTCAGCTCGACCAGGAGCCGCAACTCGGTCGGGGTGAGCTGGAGTTCCTCGCCGGCCTTGGTCACCGTCATCGCGTTGCGGTCGACCACCAGGTCGCCGAACACCGACGCGTCGGACACCTCGCGCTCGCCGCGGCGCAACACCGCGCGGATCCGGGCGTCCAGTACGCGCGGCTGGACCGGCTTGACCACGTAGTCGTCGGCGCCGGACTCCAGGCCGACCACCACGTCGATGTCGTCGTTGCGCGCGGTGAGCAGGATGATCGGCAGCGAGTCGGTGCGGCGGATCCGCCGGCACACCTCGAAGCCGTCGATGCCCGGCAACATCACGTCGAGCACGATCAGGTCGGGACGCTGCTCGCGCCACCGCTCCAGGCCGGCTTCACCGGTGGCCGCGGTGACCACGCGATGGCCCTGGCGCCCCAGGGCGAGTTCGAGTCCGGTTCGCACGGACTCGTCATCCTCGATAAGCAGCAGGTAGGGCACGCAGGCCATTGTGTCTGACGTCACGGCTGGGAAGAACACGGGGAGGCCCCTTCCGGTTCGCCGACCGAGGTCGCTGTTGCATACCTGTGACAGCTCGCCGACGTGACGATGAAGCCCGCCCACGAGGCTGTACATCGTGAACGAGCGCCGAACCGGGGGAGAAGTCATGCAGTCCCAGACGAAGTCGCAGGGCATCCGCAAGGACAACCGCCGTACCGTCGTCGCCCTCGCCCCGCTGAACGGCAACGCGCGTAGCGTTCCGTGCACGGACAGTGTCGACGACGAATTCACCGCGTACGTCCGGGAACGCCGGTCGGCCCTGTTCGCCACCGCGTACCACCTCACCGGTGACCGCAACGAGGCCGAGGACCTGTTGCAGAGCGCGCTGATGAGCACGTACCAGGCGTGGGGTCGGATCCAGGACAAGGCCGCGCTGGGCGGTTACCTGCGCCGCACGATGACCAACCTGCACATATCGGCCTGGCGTCGACGTCGGATCAACGAGTACCCCTCGGAGGAGCTGCCCGAGCGTCCGGACGGATCGGACTCGATGGGCGACACCGAGCTGCGTGCGGTGTTGTGGCGCGCGCTGGCCAAGCTGCCCGAGCCGCAGCGCACCATGCTGGTGCTGCGCTACTACGAGGGTCGTACCGACCCCGAGGTGGCCGAGGTGCTCGGCTGCAGTGTCGGCACGGTCAAGTCGAGCATCTGGCGTGCGCTGCGCCGGCTGCGCGAGGACGACGCGCTGAGCTTCGGTGCCGACGAGGCGTTCGCCGAACTCGTCGCCTGATCCGCGCCGGTCGTACCCGCTCGTCCCGTCCACCTGCTCCCGGCGCTCTGGGCCGGCTTTCCGCCGCCGGTTTCCGCTGTGCAGTTGTGTCGATCCCTGGTGATGTGTCCCGCCGGTGTCTCTCATCGGCAGGGACGGCGGATGGGGCTGTGACGGTTCCGTCGAATTCGGAGCGGATTCGGGACATCGGCGCGCGGGGCGCCGAATTGCGCTCGGCGTAGCCGAGTGGCTACGTTGCGTGGTCAATCCTCTGGTCGACAGGGAAGGGCCATCGTCATGTCCTCCGTTCTTCGCACCGCAATCGCCGCCACGTCGCTCGGCGCCGCCGCCGCCTTCGGCCTCGCGGGCAGCGCCGCGGCCGCGCCCGTCACGACCGACGGGATCTCCCGCCCCGATGTACCCGCCGCCGGCCAGGGTGCCGCCGCCGCCACCGGAGCCGTGCTCGGCGCGGTGGAGCGCGCGCAGCTCAACCCGATGAACGGCGGCGGTTTGAATCCGCTGTCCAACAGCGTCGGCACCGAGGTCGGCGACGCGCCGGTCGGCACCAACCTGGTCACCGGCGACCTCGCCGACGGGATGACCGTGCAGGACGCCCTCGATCGGCTCTGAGCCGACCGGCCGGCGGGCCCGGCCGGGACACTGCCCCTGCCGCGGCGCCCGTGCCCGTCTACCCTGAGCCGCGAACGTGGCCACGGGGAGGCAGTCGGATGGGGCAGGAAACGGATCGTTTGCGAGAGCCGGCGGCATGGGCGCTGGTCGGCTTTCTGGCATTGCAATTGGCGGTCGACGCGCTGCGCGTCCTGTTCGGCGTGGGGTCCGGGGTACACGGCTTCCGAGCCCGGGCCTATGGCGGCCAGTCCGCACTGCTCGACGTGCTCACGCCGGTGCTGCTCGCCGGCGCGGTGTTGTTGGTGACCCATGCGGGGCGGCCCACACCCAGGGCCCGGACGATCACCCGGGCCGCGTTGGGGGTGCTCGCCGTACAGGGGATCGCGGGGGTCACCGTGGCGCTGGGCGGCCTCGCCTACGACGGCGGCGGATTCGCCGACATCCCGGCCGGGGCCCGGGTCGAACAGAGCGCGGTCAACGTCGGCGTGCTGGTGCTGTTCGCGCTGTGCGCGTACTTCCTGATCGTGGTCCTGGGCGCGCCGAGCCCGCCGACGGTCACGCGCGGCAAGTCGCTGCCGCACCAGGAGTGGCCCGGCCACGGGCGCGACACCGCGGCCGCGAGTCGACCGGCCGCGCCGACCGGGAGCCACCCCGCCCACGAGCACCCCGGGACCGGGCCGCGGGTCGCGGCGCCGTACGCGTCGGGGACCGCCGACTACGCCGCGCCGACCGGTGCGGGGCGCCCGCAGGCGGAGGCGCCGGCGGCCGGCCCGACACCCGGTGCCGCCATGCCGCCTCGGCCGACCGCGCCACCGTCGGCGCAGACCTACGGGGGGACCCGGCCGTGACCGCCGAGGTCGAGGCGGAGCCGGCGGAGGAACTTCCGCCGCCGCCTCGGCTGTGGCGGTTGCGGCGTCGGGTGCGCACGGTCGGCCGCAGCGTGGTCGGCGTGATCTTCGCGGGCGCGGTGCTGGTGACCGGTGCCCGGCTGCTCGTGTTCGACGCGATGTGGCCGGTCGCGATCATGACCGTCTTCGCGCCCTACGCGGCGGCCGCCTCGGTGCTCGTGCTGCTCGGTGCGGCGCTGTTGCGCATGCGGCTGACCCTGCTCGTCGCGCTGGGCCTGGTGGTCGTGCACACCGTGTGGATACTGCCTCGGATCAGTCCCGCCGACGGTCCCGTGCCCGGCGGGGTGCGGCTGCGGGTGATGACGTCCAACGCCTACTTCGGCACGGCGGATCCGGGTCGGATCACCGAGTTGGTGCGGCGCGAGCGGGTGGACGTGTTGGCCGTGCAGGAGTTGACGCCGGAACTGGCGACGGGCCTGGAACGGGCCGGTCTCACCCGGGAACTCCCGTACACGGCCGGGCACGGCGAATCCGGTGCCGCCGGGCTGGCGATCTACGCCCGCCGGCCGTTGGGCGAGGAGCGGTTGTTGCCCGAACGCACCACGATGCCGATGCCCGGGGCCACCGTGGAGGTGGACGGGCGCCGGGTCCGGCTCCAGGGTGTGCACACCATCCCGCCGATGCGCGGGCAGGCCGGGCAGTGGGCGCACGACATGGACGCGCTGCGCCGCGAGGCGGAGCGGCGCACGTTGCCGATGATCCTTCTCGGCGACTTCAACGCGACCTCGGACAACGCCTCGTTTCGCGCGCTCACCGGTGCCGGGCTGCGGGACGCGCACGAGGAGCGCGGCCGGGTCCTGGTGCGCACCTGGCCGATGGCGTACTTCCACGGCCTGCCGGCGCTGTTCGGGATCGACCACGTCCTGGTGGGCGGCGGGATCGACGTGGTCTCGGTCTCCGAACACCGTGTGCCGCGCACCGATCACGCCGCGGTGATCGCCGAACTGTCGCTGCGCTGAGCGTTCGTCAAGATCCCGTCAGGAACGCTCCCACCTGCGTCGATGCCGCGTCAAGAGACCGGAAACGGCCGTTGTGCGGGGCTAGCGTCGAGTCTCGCCGGGCGAGTTCGCCGCGGTGACCGCACGCTCGCAACTTCGAGGATCCGATCGTATGTCCGCTCTGTTCGCCCTCTTCGCCGTCGTCGTGATCGCCCGGGTCCTGGCCACCTGGAAGCTCTCCACCCGACGGCCCGCCGAAGCGACCGGCCGGGCGAGCGAGACCCGCGCCGACCGCGCGCTCGCCGCCTGAGCCGACGCCCGCGGGCCGGCCGAGGCGGAGCGCAGGTTGCACACGGCACAACCCGAACTCGACGCCGCCGGCGGCCGGTCGGTCATCGCGGACGCGGATCTGGAGCGGATCCTGCCGGACGTGCGGACCCTCGCGCTCCCGGTCACCCCGTACGTGCTGCTGTGGGCAGTGCGTCGACGGCGGCCGGTCGGGCGGCAACGCGCCGACGCGGTGCGGACGTTGCTCGGCGCGAGTGGGGACGTGGTGCGGCTGTGGTCGGTCGACCATCCCGAGGTGACCCCGGCCCGGTCGCGCGAGATGGCGATCGGATACGGCGCTGTTCGGCTCGCCCCGTCGGCCCGGGTACGACCCGGAACGGTGGCGGGGCCGTCACCCGTGTGGGTGACGGCCCCGGTTGTCGCGTCGGAGCGATCCGGCGATCAGTATCCGGTCGGGTGCCAGACCGTACGAACCTCGGTGAACGCCAGCATGCGACCGGTGCCCGGGTCCGCGGACCAGTCCGGCTCCTTGGCCTCGGGGCGCAACACCCGCTTGAGGTTGTCCGCCGCGGCGATCTCCAGGTCGCGCGCCGACGCGACGCCCGCGTCCGGCGCCACGCCGGTCAGGTCGATCGCGTTGACGTCCTGGTGGGACGCGAGCGTGGGGGCGATCTCGGCCGGGTGCCCGGTCAGGATGTTGATCACCCCGCCCGGCAGGTCGGACACCGCGAGCACCTCGGCGAAGGACAACGCGGGCAGCGCCGAGGCGCCGGCCGCGAGCACGACGGCGGTGTTGCCGGTGGCGATCACCGGCGCGACCGCACTCGTCAGGCCCAGCAGCGACGAGCGCTGCGAGGCGATCACCGCGACCACGCCGGTGGGCTCGGGCGTCGACCAGTTCGCGAACGGGCCCGCGACCGGGTTGGCGCCACCCGCGACCTGGGCGAGCTTGTCGGTCCACCCGGCGTACCAGACCCAGCGGTCCACCGCCGCGTCCACGGCCGCGAGCGCCTTGGTGCGGTTGACGCCCTCGGCCGCGGCGACCTCGGTCGCGAACTGCTCGCGCCGACCCTCCAGCATCTCGGCGATCCGGTAGAGGATCTGACCCCGGTTGTAGGCGGTGGCGCCCGACCAACCCGGGAACGCCTTGCGCGCCGCGACGACCGCGTCCCGGGCGTCCTTGCGACTCCCGCGCGGCGCGTTCGCCAGGGTCCGGCCCTTGCTGTCGGTCACCGCGTACACCCGCCCGCTCTCGGACCGGGGGAACTTGCCCCCGACGTACAGCTTGTAGGTCTTCGACACCTCAAGGCGCTCAGACATCGAGGTAGGCCTCCAGCCCGTGGCGGCCACCCTCGCGGCCGAAGCCCGACTCCTTGAACCCGCCGAACGGCGAGGAGGGGTCGAACTTGTTGAACGTGTTGGTCCACACGACGCCCGCCCGCAGCCGCTGCGCGGTCCACAGGGCCTTGGCGCCCTTCTCCGTCCACACGCCGGCGGACAGGCCGTACGCGGTGTTGTTCGCCTTCTCCACCGCCTCGGCGGGGGTGCGGAAGGTCTGTACGGTCAGCACCGGGCCGAAGATCTCGTCCCGGGCGATCCGGTGTGCCTGGGTGACGCCGGTGAACACCGTCGGCGGGAACCAGAAGCCCTTGCCGGGCAGCTCGCCGGCCAACGACCAGCGCTCGGCGCCCTCGGCCTCGCCCGCCGTGACCAGTTCCCGGATCCGGGAGAGTTGCGCGGCCGAGTTGATCGCGCCGACGTCGGTGTTCTTGTCCAGCGGGTCGCCCACGCGCAGCGTCTTGATCCGCCGGGTCAGGCTCGCCAGCAGTTCGTCGGCCACCGACTCCTGCACGAGCAGGCGCGAACCGGCACAGCAGACCTGGCCGCCGTTGAAGAAGATGCCCTCGACGATGCCGTCCACGGCGGAGTCGATCGCGGCGTCGTCGTAGACGATGTTCGCGGCCTTGCCGCCGAGTTCGAGGGTGACCCGCTTGCGGGTGCCCGCGATCGTGCGGGCGATCTCCTTGCCCACTGCGGTCGAGCCGGTGAACGCGACCTTGTCCACGTCCGGGTGGGCGATCAGCGCACGACCGGTCTCGCCGGCGCCGGTGACGATGTTCAGCACACCGTCCGGCAGCCCGGCCTCGACGCAGATCTCGGCGAACCGCAGCGCGGTCAGCGGGGTGGTCTCGGCCGGCTTGAGCACCACGGTGTTGCCGCCCGCGAGGGCCGGCGCCACCTTCCAGGCCAGCATCAGCAGCGGGAAGTTCCACGGGATGACCTGACCGGCCACCCCGATCGGCTTCGGATCGGGCCCGAAGCCCGCGTGGCCGAGCTTGTCGGCCCAACCCGCGTAGTGGAAGAAGTGTGCCGCGACCAGCGGGATGTCCACGTCGCGCGACTCGCGGATCGGCTTGCCGTTGTCGATCGACTCCAACACCGCGAGCTCGCGCCCGTGCTCCTGGATCAGCCGGGCGATCCGGAACAGGTACTTGGCCCGCTCCGCGCCGGGCAGCGCGGACCACGACTTGAACGCCTTGCGCGCGGCCTTGACCGCGCGATCCACGTCCGCCTCGCCGCCGATCGCGATCTCGGCGAGCACCTCCTCGGTGGCCGGGTTCACCGTCTTGAGTCGACCGCCGTCCGCCGCGTCGGCGAACTTTCCGTCGATGAACAGCCCGTACGCCGGGGCGATGTCGACGATCGCGCGCGACTCGGGCGCGGGCGCGTACTCGAATGGGTTGCCCATGGCTGTCAGTCCACCGTCACGTAGTCGGGGCCGGAGTAGCGGCCCGTGGCCAGCTTCTGGCGCTGCATCAAAAGATCGTTGAGCAGGCTGGAGGCGCCGAGCCGGAACCAGTCCGGGTCCAGCCAGTCCGTGCCGACCGTCTCGTTGACCAGCACGAGGTACTTCATCGCGTCCTTGGTGGTGCGGATCCCGCCGGCCGGCTTGACGCCGACCTGTCGGCCGGTGGCCTCGCGGAAGTCGCGGACCGCCTGGAGCATCACCAGCGTCACCGGCAGCGTCGCGTTGACCGAGACCTTGCCCGTGGACGTCTTGATGAAGTCGGCACCCGCGAGCATCGCGAGCCACGACGCGCGGCGTACGTTGTCGTACGTCGACAGTTCACCGGTCTCCAGAATCACCTTGAGGTGGGCGCTGCCCCCACCGGCGGCGGCGCTGCGCGCGCAGGCGGCCTTGACCGCGACGATCTCGTCGAAGACGGCCCGATAACGGCCGGCGAGGAACGCCCCCCGGTCGATGACCATGTCGATCTCGTCCGCGCCGGCGGCGACCGCGTAGGCCACGTCGGCCAGCTTGACGTCGAGCGAGGCGCGCCCGGACGGGAACGCGGTCGCGACGGCGGCGACGTGCACGCCGAAGTCGCCGAGCGCGGCCTTGGCCTCGGCGACCAGGTCGCCGTAGACGCAGATCGCGGCGGGCCGGGGCGCGTCCGGCGCGCCCGGGTCCGGGTGCAGCGCCTTCGCGCACAGGGCCCGGACCTTGCCCGGGGTGTCGGCACCTTCCAAGGTGGTCAGGTCGATCATTCGGATGGCCAGGTCGATTGCCGCGACCTTGGCATCGGTCTTGATCGAGCGCGTCGCGAGCATTGCTGCCCGCGCTTCGGTACCGACCCTGTCGACGCCGGGAAGACCGTGCAGAAAGCGTCGAAGGGCCGCTTCGGACGAGGTGACCTCGGCCGGGTCGGCGAGAATTGCAGACGGCATGCTCACAAGATGAGCATATCTACTCGCGTAGCGTCGGGCCCAGTGGTCCGGTCGAGCGGAACCCGACCGGCGTCGTGCGGCACAATCACCGGTCATGAGCAGCGACGAGGACATCACCACGTATCGCTCCCGGCCGGCGCTGGCCGTAGGGGTGCTTCTGATCGCCGTCGGGGTGTGGATGGTGGTCGACACGCTGATCCGCGGGGAAGGCCGAACCAAATGGCTGGTTCTCGCCATCGTGATCTTCTTCGGATTCCTGGTGGTCGCGCTCACGCTTCGGTCGGCCGTGCTGGTCGGGCCGGATCGGCTGGTGATCCGCAACCCGTTCCGCACCATCGTGGTGCCGTGGGGCGCGGTGGAGCGAGTCCGGGCGGAGTACTCGATCGAGGTGCGCGCCGACGAGAAGTCGTTCCATATCTGGGCCATCCCGGTCTCGCTGCGCGAACGCAAGCGGGCACTGCGCCAACAGGGCCGCGCGGCGGCCGAGGACCCGTACGGCCACGGTGCCCACGACCTGCCCCAACTCTCCCGCGCCGACCAGGTCGTGGACGACCTGCGGGGAATGAGCGAGCAGTTCGCCAAGAAGTCCGCCGGCCCGGTCCAGGTCCACTGGTCCTCGGAAATCCTCGGCGGCATGGCCGTCTCCGGCCTCGCATCGGTCCTGCTGGGCCTGCTGTAGGACACGACCGGGCCTGCCACACGGCCCGGCCGACCCGATCCGGTCGGATCGAATCCGCCCGGCCGAGCAAAAGCCGGCCCGGCCGAGTCCCTCCTGTCCGGCCGACGCAATTCGGCCCGCCCGATGCAATCCGGCCTGCCCGAGCGAAAAACAGCCCGGCCGGCGTCCGGGGCCACCTCGGCCGAAGGCCGGGTCCGGGGCCGGCCCGCGTTCGAGCACAGGCCGGGCCGCAGGCCGGCCCATTCAGCGCGCGCCCCGCCGCAACACCCGTACGACGCTGTACAGCACGATCAACGCGCCGCTCACCGCAAGCGCGGCGACCGTGACCTCGCCGGCCAACGGCCCGCCGATGTCGAGTCCGCCCCACGCGGCGATGTCCTGCGCGGAGGACCGGAAGAGCGTGTCGGCGCCGCCGGAGAGCAGCGGGTAGGCGACGCCGAACGCGAGCACCGGCAGGACCAGTACCGCGCCGAGGAAGGTGGCGAGCGCCGGGATCGAGCGTCCGGCCTTCGCCCACTGCCACACGTATCGCAGGCGAGCGCGCATCGGGGCGTGCAGGGGGGTGTTCCGGGCGGGGAACCGGGTCAGGGTGGTCATGGTGTCCTCTTGGAACCGGAATCGGTTGACTTTTCCACGATCCGCCGGCCGACCCGCCGCGCACATCAACCCGAAGGGCCAAGCCGGCTCGGTACCCCGGTACCACCCGACCCGGATCCCGTACCTCGAAGGGTTCACCGGGCGCCGACACGCCGATGGGGCGGGCGCCCGTCCGGCCGCTCCGCCCCACCCGCGCGCATCGGCCCGATGCGACCGAATAGCGGGCTACATGCCCAGCGTCGTGGCCAGATCCCGCTTCAGCCGCTCCAGCGCCGCGTGGGCCGCCGTGCGAGCCGCGTCGATGCCGATTTCGGCGATCCGCTTCGGGTCGACCACGACCTCCAGGTAGGCCTTGAGCTTGGGCTCGGTCCCGGACGGTCGCACCACGACCCGGCCCGCCGTCAGGTCCGCGCCGTCGCCGGCCAGCGTGTAGCGCAGGCCGTCGGTGGGCGGCAGGCCGTCGGCCGCCGGGTGCAGCAGGTCGTCGGCGGCGGCCACGGCCAGGTCGCCGAGCGCCCGGGGGGTCTGCTCGCGCAGTGCCCGCATGGCGTCCGCGATGGATTCGAGGCGGTCCACCCGCACCGAATACTGGTCGGTCGCGTACAGGCCGTACCGCCCGGCGATGTCGTCCAGCAGACCGGGCAGCGTCCGGCCGTCCCGCTTGGCACCGGCCGCGAGTTCGGCCAGCATCAGCGCGGCCGTGACGCCGTCCTTGTCGCACACCCCGGCCGGGTCCACGCAGTAGCCCAGCGCCTCCTCGTACGCGAAGGCCAGGTTCGGCACCCGCGCGAGCCACTTGAAGCCGGTCAACGTCTCCGTGTAGGCGAGACCGTCGGCCTGCGCGATCGCGCCCAACAGCGAGGAGGACACGATCGTGGTGGCCAGCACGCCGTCGGTGCCCCGGCGGGCCACCTCGGCGCCGAGCAGTGCGCCGACCTCGTCGCCGCGCAACATCCGCCAGCCGCCCGCGACACTCGCGTCCGGTACCGCGACCGCACACCGGTCGGCGTCCGGATCGTTGGCGATCACCACGTCCGCGTCCTCGGCGAGCGCGGTGCGAAAGGCGAGGTCCATCGCCCCGGGCTCCTCCGGATTGGGGAACGCCACGGTCGGGAAGTCGGGGTCGGGATCGGCCTGTTCGGGCACCGGTCGCACGTCCGCGAAGCCCGCGCGATCGAACGCGCCGAGCATCACGGTGGTGCCCACACCGTGCATCGCGGTGTGCACGATCCGCACGTCGCGCGGGCCGGCCGGGTCGACCACGGTCAGCGCGCGGTCGAGGTAGGAGTCGATCAGCGCCTCGCCGAGTGTCTCCCAGCCGTCCTCGGCCCTCGGCACGTCGGCCAGCGGGCCGATCGCCGCGATCCGCCCGGCGATCTCCGCGTCGGCGGGCGGCACGATCTGCGACCCGTCGCCGAGGTAGACCTTGTAGCCGTTGTCGCGCGGCGGGTTGTGGCTCGCGGTGACCATCACCCCCGCGACGCAGCCCAGGTGCCGGATCGCATAGGCCAGCACCGGTGTGGGCAGCGGCCGGGGCAGCAGCAGCGCGTGCAGCCCGGCCGCCTCCAGCACGGCGGCGGTGTCCCGGGCGAACACGTCGGACTTGTACCGCGCGTCGAACCCGATCACCACCGCGTTGCGCGTCGCGGCGGGCGCGACCGTGTCGGTGAGGTAGACGGTCTTGAGGTATGCGGCCAGACCCGCCGCAGCGCGGATCACCACCGCGCGGTTCATCCGGTTCGGTCCCGCGCCCAACTCGCCGCGCAGCCCCGCGGTACCGAACTGGAGCAGCCCGGCGAAGCGATCCGCGAGGCCCTCCCGGTCGTCCGCTTCGAGCAACGCCTCGAGTTCGGCCCGGGTGTCCGGGTCCGGGTCCTCGGCCAGCCAGGCGCGCGCGATCTCGATGACGTCGCTCAACACGGACTCCTCGGTGCGGAAGGGATCGGGAGAGGGCGGGGACGGGACTACGGACGTTCAGATGCGGGGCAGGACCCGGGTCAGCAGGCGGCCCATGCGCTCGGCGGACGCGCGCCCGGCGGCCAGGACCTCTTCGTGGTTGAGCGGTTCGCCGGTCATGCCCGCGGCGAGGTTGGTGACCAGCGAGATGCCCAGGATCTCCGCGCCGGCCTCGCGCGCGGCGATGGCTTCGATGGTCGTGGACATGCCGACGAGGTGCCCGCCGATCGCGCGGACCATGCCGATCTCGGCCGGGGTCTCGTAGTGCGGGCCGGGGAATTGTACGTAGACGCCCTCTTCGAGGTCGGGCTCGACCTCGCGACACAACGCGCGTAGCCGCGGCGAATAGAGGTCGGTCAGGTCGACGAAGTTGGCCCCGACGATGGGGGACGCGGCGGTGAGGTTGATGTGGTCGCTGATCAGTACCGGCTGACCGGGTACGAAGGACGGCCGCAGGCCGCCGCAACCGTTGGTCAGCACGACGGCCTTGCAGCCGGCCGCGACCGCGGTGCGCACGCCGTGCGCGACGGACGCGACGCCGTGCCCCTCGTAGAGGTGGGTGCGGCCGAGGAAGACCAGCGCGCGACGGTCGCCGATGACCAGCGAGCGGACCGTGCCCGCGTGGCCCTCGACGGCGGGCGGCGGGAAGCCGGGCAGCTCGGTGACCGGGAACTCGTGCTCCGGGTCGCCCAGCATGTCGGCGGCGGGCACCCAGCCAGAGCCCATGACGAGCGCGATGTCGTGCGTGGCGGCACCGGTGAGCCGCTGAAGGCTTTCGGCGGCCTCGGCGGCGGCCGTGTACGGGTCGTGGCTATCCAATACGTTCACATCGATGAGCGTAAATGCTGTACCTGAGAACGGCGCGGGCGGGGTCTATGCGCGTAGAAGACTGTGATACGACCGCAATGACAGCGGGGGAGGACTGGTCATGGAAAGTGGTGATATGTCCGTTCAGGCGGGCGGAGTCTGCCACTGCTCGGGGGCGTCGGGGCCGGGGATGTACGCACCGCGACCGGTCGCGCCGGTCCAGGCGTTCCACAGGGTGGCGAGCTTGGTGTCGAACTCCCGATCGCGCTGGAGCATCGCGTCCAGCGGGACGGCGAGGTTGTACACCTTGCCGTCGGCGAGCACGAGTTGTATGGAGCGGCTGCCCAGCAGACGTCGCTCCCGCACGTTCGTGATCTCGGACCAGTCCAGCCGCAGGGTGCGGTATCGGCGACAGGTGATGCCCTGCGGAGTCAGTCGGGTCTCGAAGCGGGAGAAGAGGAAGAAGTTCAGGAGGAAGAGCGGGGCCACGAAGAGCGGGAAGTCTTCGGCGATTCCGTGGGTGGAGGCGCGCAGCGCGGACAACACGCCGAAGAGCGCGGCGAGCAGGAGGTGGAGCCAACGCTGCCGAAAACTCAGGGTGTAACGGATCTCGGGCACAGCGCGCTCCCCCACTCGGCACGACCGACGAGCCGAGTGTGGCAGGACGCCGGGCGAGTTTCGCCGGGGGGGCCGGGTTACGAGCAGGGGCGGTTGCGGAGTTCCTTGACGTAGTCGTCGGGGGCGCCGGCGGATTCGGCCGATTCGGCGACCATGCCGAGGTAGCGCGCCGACGGCAGGCCGCCCTCGTAGTCGTTGAGGACGTACAGCCACGCCAACTGCTCGCCGAACAGCGACTCCACCCGGACCCGGACCTTGCGGTACAGGCCGAGTGGCATGCCCTCCCAGCGGTCGAGGTCGGGCTCGTCCATCTCGGCCAGGTCGTACAGCGCGACGAATACCTGGGACAACTCGTCCTCGACGACCGTGGCCAGCGATCCGTCCCAACCCAACTGCTCGCCGCCGAAGGTCAGCCGCCAGCCGGGCAGCCAACCGGTGTGGCGCAGAGGGGAGTGTGGGGCACGCCGAGCCATCTGCCGCGCGTCGAGGTTGCTTGCGTACGCGGCGTAGAGGGGCATGGCCGCAGCCTACGCGACGAGCGGGCATGGGAGAGAATGACACCCGTGACTCGGATTGTGATCGTAGGCGGAGGACCCGGCGGGTACGAGGCGGCTTTGGTCGCGGCACAGCTCGGAGCCGAGGTGACGGTGGTAGAGCGCGAAGGTGTGGGTGGTGCGGCTGTACTGACGGACTGTGTCCCGTCCAAGACCCTGATCGCCACGGCCGAGGTCATGACGAACTTCGCCGACTCGCACCACGAGCTCGGCATCTACGTCGACGACGGCACCCCCGGCACGCTGGATCGCCCGATCGTGGGGGTGGACCTGGGCGTGGTCAACCGGCGCGTGTTGCAACTGGCCAAGGCCCAGTCCAACGACATCGCGCAGGGCGTCACGCGCGCCGGTGTGCGGGTGCTGCGCGGCACCGCCCGCCTGGACGGGCCGCGCCGCGTGGTGGCCGACCTGGCCGACGGCACCGAGCGCACGCTGGACGCGGACGCGATCCTGATCTCCACCGGCGCCCACCCGCGCGAGATTCCGGGTGCGGAGCCGGACGGCGAGCGCATCTTGAACTGGAAGCAGATGTACGGCCTGTCCGAGCTGCCGCGCGAGCTGATCGTGGTCGGCTCCGGCGTCACCGGTGCCGAGTTCGCCGGTGCGTACCAGGCGCTCGGCTCGAAGGTGACCCTGGTCTCCAGCCGGGACCGGGTGCTGCCGGGCGAGGACCCGGACGCGGCCGAGGTGCTCGAAGGCGTCTTCCGGCGGCGCGGCATGCGGGTGATGTCGCGCTCGCGGGCGGAGAGCGTCAAGCGGGACGGGGACAGCGTCATCGTCACCCTGACCGACGGCCAGATCGTCGAGGGCAGCCACTGCCTGGTCGCCGTCGGCGCGATCCCGAACACCTCGGGCATCGGTTTGGAGGAGGCCGGAGTCTTCCTCAAGGACACCGGACACGTGCGGGTGGACCGGGTCTCGCGCACCACCGCGAACGGGGTGTACTCGGCGGGCGACTGCACCGGCGTCTTCGCGCTCGCGTCGGTCGCGGCGATGCAGGGGCGGATCGCGATGTACCACATGCTCGGCGACGCGGTGGCCCCGCTGAACCTCAAGGCCGTGTCCTCGAACGTGTTCACCGACCCGGAGATCGCCACGGTCGGCTATACCCAGGCCGCGATCGACGCGGGCGAGATCGATGCGCGCGGGGTGAAGCTGCCGCTGTCGCGCAACCCGCGCGCGAAGATGCAGGGCATTCACGACGGTTTCGTGAAGCTGTTCTGTCGCCCGGGGACCGGGATCGTGGTCGGCGGTGTGATCGTGGCGCCGCGCGCGAGCGAGTTGATCCACACCGTCGCGCTCGCCGTGGACCTGCACTTGACGGTCGACCAGATCGCCAGCGGATTCACCGTCTACCCGTCCCTTTCGGGATCGATCGCGGAAGCCGCCCGGCAATTGCACCGGCGCGAGCGTTCCTGACCGGGGCCGGGGCCGGGGCGAATCGGCCCGGACGACCTCGGGCGGCCCCGAGTTCAAGATCGATAAGGCGCGCAGGATCGGTGCGGTCGAGTACGGGTGGCCTCCGGCGTGCGAGGGGCGCGCGGAATTCGGATTCCGCGCTCCCGGGGACTCCACTTACGGGTGGCTTTTCTCGAACATCCGCTGTGCTCCGAGGCCGCCGCGCATACTCGAATCGGACCGGGTGTGATCGCCGCCTCGCGGTGTGTTCCGCATCCGTCGAGCCCGGCTGACGCGGAATCAAAATCGGTGTACAGCAGCGGTATCCGGCTCCGGGCGAGCAGCGTTATGGTTGGCCCTCCCGAACGCTGCGGCTTCGCTGCGCCCGGAAACCGAAGCGGTCTTATCACTTTGATGAACAAGTTCGGGTAAGAGTCGCAAGCGGCTGATAAGAGCCGGTCGTTCGCGTTACCTTCGTCACGTGTTCGCAGCAGAGCGTCGTCAACTGATTCTTGAAATGGTGCGGGCCAACGGAGCGGTGTCCCTACGGGAACTCGCCCGGGTGGTCCAGACGTCCGAGGTGACGGTTCGGCGGGACGTGCGGGCCCTGGAAGCCGAAGGGCTGCTCGACCGTCGGCACGGTGGAGCGGTACTGCCCGGTGGGCTGTCCCGTGAGCCGAGCTATTCGCAGAAGACCCACCTCGCGGCGGCTGAGAAGGCGGCCATGGCCGACCTCGCGGTCTCCCTCGTCGACGAGGGGGACGCGATCGTCGTGGGCGCCGGCACCACCACGCAGGAGTTGGCCCGCAGGCTGGCCCGGATCCCGGGCCTGACCGTGGTCACCAACTCCCTCCTCGTCGCGCAGGTCCTCGCCCACGCCAATCGGGTCGAGGTCGTGATGACCGGCGGCACGCTGCGCGGGTCGTCCTACGCGTTGGTCGGCAGCGGAGCCGAGCAGGCCCTGGCGGGTCTGCGCGTGCGTCGCGCGTTCGTGTCCGGCAACGGGCTGACCGCCGAGCGTGGCCTGTCCACCCCCAACATGCTGTCCGCGAGCGTGGACCGCGCCCTGATCCAGGCCGCCCACGAGGTCGTCGTCATGGTCGATCACACCAAGATCGGTGTGGACACCATGTTCCAGACGGTGGCCCCCGAGCGCATCACCCACCTCGTCACCGACGAGGATGCTCCCGGCCCGGAGAGCGAGGCCCTGGCCGAACTGGGCGCACAGGTGCACATCGCCCCCCTTCCGCAACGGGCCGTTCCCGGCGCTCGTGCGGAGTTCAACGGGGAGCGGATGCGGGACATGCGCGTCCCGGGGGTGATGCCCGACCAGTGATCACGACCCCGTGCTCAGGTGTCACTCGCCGACTGCCCGGCGCCCCCCGGGCAACGCGCTCCGCACCTGTTCGACCAGGTCACCGCCGAAGGCGCCGTACCCCGTCGCCGACCACACGCTTTGCTCCGCCGGGATCTCGTAGTAGGGCAGGTACGCCCCGTCGGCGACCCGCGCGGTGAGGATGTCCGGCATCGTGCGCTCGCTCCCGGCGATCAGACACGCCCAGCAGGCCGGTACCGGCGCGGCCAGACCTCGCATCGCCCACCGCATCGTGGCGTGCGCGGCGCCGTGCAACGGGTTGAACAGACACACCGACACCTCGAACCGACGATCCGGGCCCACCTCGTCCGTCGCATCGTGCTGCTCCGCGGCCACCTCCAGCGCGCGGACACCGTGCCACACCAACAACCACGCACCCGCGAGATCGGGAAGATCGTCCGCGTCCCGCAGCACCCACGACGCCGCCTCGCCCGCGTCCAGTGCCCGCAGTTGTGCCGCCAACGCGGCCGGCCGCCCGGCCGGTACCAGCGCCTGCGTGCGCCGGGTCAATTCGGCGAGTCGTTCGCTCACGTCCGCGCGCAGCCACGCGAGCAACTCGGCCCGCGCCCGCTCCAGCAACTCGGGCGGTACCGAGAAGACGGCCGGCTCACCCGACGCGGTGATGCGCGAGGGTGGGCGCGGCGACCGGGCGCCACGTCGACGATTCGACCAGCGCATGCCCAGGGCGGCCCCGGTGCCGCCGGCCGCGACGGCGGTGGCGAGCAGAAACCAGAGGTCCAAGCCGAGCCCCCTGCGACTTCGGTCGGCGCGGACGAGCGCCCCCGCGCCGACGTGTCGGGCGGGGGCGCTCGGGTCGCCCACCCGCACGATCGTGGCCGATCCGCGGGTGGGCGACCCGGATCAGTCCTTGATCTCGCAGAGCACCGCGCCGGAGGTGACCGTCGCGCCGACCTCGGCGACCAGGCCCTTGACCGTGCCCGCCCGGTGGGCGTTGAGCGGCTGTTCCATCTTCATCGCCTCCAGGACCACGATCAGCTCGCCCTCGGCGACCTGCTGACCCTCCTCGACCGCGACCTTGACGATGGTGCCCTGCATCGGGCTGGCCAGCGAGTCACCGCTCGCCGCGGCGCCGGCCTTCTTGGCACCGCCGCGCTTGGGCGCCTTCTTGCCCGCGGCCGGGGCCGCGCCGGACGCGCCGAGGCCCGCCGGGAGGGTGACCTCGAAGCGCCGACCGTTGACCTCGACCACGACGGTCTCGCGCTCGCCGGCCTCCTCGGCCGAGTCCGCGCCGCCGCCGAACGGGGCGATCGTGTTCTCGAACCCGGTCTCGATCCACCGGGTGTGCACCGTGAACGGGTCGGTCGAGCCGGCCAGCTCGGGCGCGAACGCCGGGTCCACCACCACCTCGCGGTGGAAGGTGAGCGCGGTGGCCATGCCGTCCACGACGAACTCGTCCAGCGCGCGCTTGGCCCGCTGGAGCGCCTGCTTGCGGTCGCGACCGGTGACGATCAGCTTCGCGAGCAGCGAGTCCCACGCCGGGCCGATCACCGAACCCTGCTCGACGCCCGAGTCCAGGCGCACGCCCGGGCCGGACGGCGGAAGCCACTTGGTGACCTCGCCGGGAGCGGGCAGGAAGCCGCGCCCCGGGTCCTCGCCGTTGATCCGGAACTCGAACGAGTGGCCGCGCAGCGGCGGGTCGTCGTAGCCGAGCGCCTCGCCGTCGGCGATCCGGAACATCTCGCGCACCAGGTCGATGCCGGTCACCTCTTCGGTGACCGGGTGCTCGACCTGGAGACGGGTGTTGACCTCCAGGAAGGAGATGGTGCCGTCCTGGCCCACCAGGAACTCGCAGGTCCCGGCGCCGACGTAGCCGGCCTCCTTGAGGATGGCCTTCGACGCGCGGTACAGCTCGGCGTTCTGCTCCTCGGTCAGGAACGGCGCGGGCGCCTCCTCGACGAGCTTCTGGTGCCGGCGCTGGAGCGAGCAGTCGCGGGTGGACACGACCACCACGTTGCCGTGGGTGTCGGCCAGACACTGGGTCTCGACGTGCCGCGGCTGGTCCAGGTACCGCTCGACGAAGCACTCGCCGCGGCCGAACGCGGCCACCGCCTCACGCACCGCCGAGTCGTACAGCTCGGGAACCTCTTCGAGGGTGCGGGCCACCTTGAGGCCGCGCCCGCCACCGCCGAAGGCGGCCTTGATGGCGATCGGCAGGCCGTTGGCCTTCGCGAACTCCACCACTTCCTCGGCACCCGAGACCGGGTCCGGGGTGCCGGCGACCAGGGGCGCGCCGGCCCGCTGGGCGATGTGCCGGGCGGCCACCTTGTCACCGAGGTCGCGGATCGCCTGCGGCGGCGGTCCGATCCAGGTGAGGCCGGCGTCCAGCACGGCTTGGGCGAATTCCGCGTTCTCCGACAGGAATCCGTATCCGGGGTGGATGGCGTCCGCGCCGGAGTCCTGGGCGGCCTGCAAAACCTTGGCCACGTCCAGGTAACTCTCGGCCGGAGTGTTTCCGCCGAGCGCGTGGGCCTCGTCGGCCACCCGCACGTGCAGAGCATCCCGGTCCGGTTCGGCGTAGACGGCCACACTGGCGATGCCGGCATCCCGGCATGCTCGGGCGACGCGGACCGCGATTTCCCCACGGTTGGCGATGAGTACCTTGCGCACGATCTGGCTCCCTCCTGAACTGCGGAGAGTCTAGGGATTCGAAGGCGGGCACAATCGGCCGCCCCACCTCGTCATGGGTACGGCAACCCGCCATGTTCATGGCCTGCGATGGAGCTGCCGGCCACGTTGCCGGTGGGGTCAACGTACTCCGCAGGTGCCGGGCGCCGATGCCCGGGTATACCTGAAACGTGTTCCAGTTATGTGTCGGGTCCCGTCAGCCGCCCAGGCAGTCGCCGCCGGTGGAGCGCCCGAGCGGCCCGCTTTCGGGGACGTTCGCCCCCGCCATCTTCCCGCAGTGCTTGCAGGCCTTGGCCCACGGATTGCCCGCCGGTCCGTCCGGCCCGTACTGATACACCCACTCGTGCTCGTCGTGAGCCTCGGCACACATGTCCCACGCATTACCCGGTTCCCGCACGTTCGGCACTCTCGACTCTCTCCTCGCCGTACCCCGTGCGCAGGCTACGAGCACACGCGGCCGAAAGAGGCCGAAACGCGCAAACCGCCTGACCTCGACGGGACCGCCCGCGGCCGCGGGTCGCCGGGGTTCGCTACCCGACCGGGCGGTATTCGGCTCGTGGTGTTTCCCCCGGGCGGGGCCGGCTGCCACGATGTGAACCGCTACGGCATCCCATGCCTGGGCAGGAGGTACTGGTGGCAGAGGTGTTCTTGCGCCGGCTGACCCGTTGGCAGGCCGACCAACAGCGGGAATCCGTCGCGGATACGTACGTCAAGACCTACGGCGAGGACCCGCCGGGCCGCCCCGATTTCCTGCGGCGCTACGCCGACCACATCCAACAGCCCGGGTTCGAGATGGTGGTCGCGAACGGAGCCGGCGCGGCGGCGGGCTGCACGTACGGCTTCCCGCCTCGGCGGGCGAGCGGCTGGTGGACCGGATTCCACGGGGAACTGGCCGAGGACGTGGCCGAATCGGCGGCGGCCGGCAAGGTGTTCGTGATCGTGGACCTCATGGTCGTACCCCAGCACCGACGTCAGGGACTGGCCGGCCGGATGCGGGAGAAGTTGCTCGCGGGCACCGATGCCACCTTCGCCGCGGCGCGGGTGCCCCGGGACAACCATGCCGCGCTCGCGGCGCTGCGATCCTGGGACTGGGCCCGCCTCGGCGAGTGGCGCCCCGACCCGGTGACCCGGCCGGCCGAGGTCTGGGGCCACCGGCTCCGCGGCTGAACCCGCCGTCGAACCGAGACCGAGCCCCGACCCGGCCGGCCATCCCCACCCACCCCGACCGTCAGTCGCCGTGCAATTCGCGCAGGATCTGCCCGGTGCGCTTGTCCGCGGGGTAGAACGACTCGATCGAGATCTCCGCCACGGTGATGTCGACCGCGGTGCCGAACGTGGCCACCGTGCTCACGAAGGACAACACCTCACCGCCGAACCGGATGCCCAACGGGATGGCCGGCGCGCCGGGCCCGGCCGCGTTCGGCGGCTCGCCGCCCGGGTAGCCGCTCACCTCGTCGTACAGTTCCCGGACCAGCAGGTCCCCGGTGATCGCGACCTGCCGACGCAGTCGGTGCAGCAGATGCGCGCGCCACTGCGGGAGGTTGACGATCCGCGGCGCCATGCCCTCGGGGTGCAGGCTCACCCGATAGGCGTTGAGCGGATCGGTGAGCAACTCGGGGGCCACGCCCTCGGTGAACAGCGCGATGCTCGGGGTCGCGTCGACGATGTTCCAGGCCCGGTCCACGATCACCGCCGGGTAGGGACCGTGCCCGACCAGGATCTGGCGCATCGCGGTCATCACCGCGTGCAATTCCGGCGCGTCCAGCCGGCTTTCGTTGTACGCCGGGGCATGGCCCGCGGCCAGGAGCATCCGGTTGCGTTCGCGCAGCGGGACCTCCAGGTATTCGGCCAGCCGCAACACCATGTCCCGGCTGGGCACCGCGCGGCCGGTCTCGATGAAGCTCAGGTGCCGGGTGGACACCTCGACCTCCGCGGACAGCTCCAGTTGGCTCAGCCGTCGGTGTTGCCGCCAGTGCCGGATCAACTCGCCGCTCGATCGGCGGCCGGCGGGGCGGCCGGCGGGCCGCTCGGTGACGATGCTCCCGGGTCCCGAACTCATGGCACCCGACCGTACGCGGTGTTCCACGAACGCGGCACGACGCCTCCTCGACGGCCCGACGGCCTTCCCGCCGACGGTCATCGCACGGACCTGTTCGCCTTGCGCAGCCCGAAGATCTGCAGATCGACGAAGCCGAGCACCGCGATCGCCTGGAGCACGACGAGCGTGGTGCCCAGGCCGGTCGGGTCCAACCAGCCCGCGCCGGCCATCACCAGGCTGTCCGCGAACCACAGCAGGTTGAGGGCGATCACCACGCGTGTGCCGATGCGATGCGGCGCGGACCGGCCGGCCACCCGCCACACGGCCGACGCGTAGAGCAGCAGGAACGCACCGAGGCTGGCCAGGAACGCGGTGGGCAGGCCGAGGGCGCCGTCGAAGGCGGCACAACCGGCCAGCGCGGCCAGGCCCACCACGCCGGTGGCGATCGCGTCCAGGCGCAGCGCGATGCGCAGCAGGCCGGTGTCGCCGCGGACGGCGCCGTCGCCGGTCGATCCACCGGCCGCGAACGTGGAGTGCAGGGACTGGGCGCTCATGGGGTCCTCCAGGGTTCGATTGCCGACACCCACGACTGTGCTCGACACGTGGTGGGGCGGTCGATTCCCTCCGAGGTAATGGCCGCGGACGTCGCGGCGATGCCCGGCGATCGAGGGATGGTCGAGGGACTTCCGGCGGATCCGAACCGATGGGGTCCGCGTCTTCCGCTTCGGGAGCGGACAACCGCCGCTCTTCCCTAAGCTGCCTGTACGACGACCCGGGGGAGACGGCCATGGCCGGCGGAGTGATACGCAAGGCCTACGAGGCCGGCGCCGGATTCGCGGAGGGCCGTGCGCGGCGCCCCGAACCGGTGGGCCGGTTGTCCCTGGAGTGGGTGCCCGGTGCGCTGTTGGTCGTGCTCGGCACGGCTGCCGCGCTGGTACTGCTCCGGGCCGGCATCGACCCCGCCGTACCGGTTCCGGCCGCCGCGGACCCGGCCGACTACGGATCGTTCCCGGCGCCGACGATCGCGGGCGCCGACGACTGGTCGGTGTGGGATCTGATCGCGGTGTTGTTGCCGTGGGCGGTGCCGCTGGTGATCGGCGGCGTCGGACTCACCGACAGCGTCTTCACCCATCGCCGCGGCGCGGTCGGCGGCGTGCTGGTGATCGGCCTGGCCGGCGCCGCGCTGACCACCGCGCTCGACCCGATCGCCACGCACTACGACGGCTCGGGCGACGCGCGCTGGCTCGGCTTCGTCTACCTGTTGCGGTTCGGCTTCGCGGTTCAGGTGCTGATCGGCGTGGTGTTGTGGATCCACCTCGCGGTGCCGCGACACCAGGCGCCGCTGAACGCCGCGTTCGCGGCGACGCTCGCGGCCGCCGTACCACTGCTGTTCGTGCTCGGCGGGTCGGACGTGCTCGATCCGATGTGGGAGTCCGGGGCCGGTCTGCAGACCTGGCTGCCGCTGGTCGCGTTCGGCTACCTGTTGCTCCTGCTGCCCACCGGACGGGTGCTGGTCCCGCCCGGCCGAGGCTGGCAGGAATCCGAAGCGGGCGCCTCCGGTGGGGTGTTCCTGCTCGGGTTGGTCGGCGTCGGGGTCGCCGCGGCGTCCGTGGTGATGGGCGAGGACAAGCCCAAGGTGCTCGGGCTGTGGCCGATCGTCGCGTTGGCGGGCTGCCTGGTCGCCGCGGTGCTGACCTATCGGGTGGACGGGGTGCGTTCGGTCGCGGGCGCGCTGTTGGCGATGGCGGTCGGGCTGGCCGCGTTCCCGGCCGCGCTGTTCGCGTGGGACCGTACCGAGGGCAACCCGGGGCTGGGGTTGGACGGTCCGGGCGAATACCTGCCGTGGCTGCTCGGGCTCGCCGTCGCGGGCATCCTGGGCGCGGTCGCGGCCCGGACACTGGGGGCGTACGCGATCGGCCTGGCCGCACTCGCCCTGGTCCTGGCCGAGTTCATCGGCCCCGCGGCCGGCTCCGGGCATCAGCTCGCGGTGCGCTGTGCGGGCGCGGCGGCGATCGGCGTGGTGATCGGCGGGCTGCGTCCGGAGGCGGCGATCGCGGCATTCGGCCTGGGCGCGGCATGCGGACCGGTGTGGCCGGAACTGCAGGCCGCGTCGGCCGACTACGGCTGGGTGGAGTGGCTGACCGAGAAGCCCGGCGGGGTACCGCTACCGCTGCTCGTGCTCGCCGCGATCGCGCTGCCGCTCGCACTGCTGGCCGCACTGCGCGGCACCCCGCCGCCGCGTGCTCCCGGGCGCGGCCCGGGCCCCGGTCCCGGCCCGGTCGGCGCACCGGTCCCCGGCGGCGGCCCGTGGGCACCGAACGCCTACGCCGAACCCGCCCCGCAGCCGTATCTGCCGCAGCAGCAGCCGAGCCCCGGCGCGTACCCCCCGCAACCGCCGTCCGGGCTGTCGGGCCTGGGCCCCGGCCCGGTCCGGCGCGACCTGAACCGGCCGGACGGGCCCACCTCCTGACGGCCCCTCAGGTCCAGAGATCGACGATCCGCACACCCACACCGGCCAGGAGCCGGCGCAGCAGCGGCAGCGACAGGCCGATCACGTTGCCCGGGTCGCCGTCGATGCCGTCCACGAACGGCGACGCGTAGCCGTCCAGGGTGAAGGCGCCCGCCACGTGCAGCGGTTCACCGGTGGCGATGTACGCGGCGACCTCGTCGTCGTCCGGCGTCCCGAACCGCACCGTGGTGGCCGCCACGTCGGACACCCGCAGTCCGCTGCGCCGGTCGATCACGCAGTGCCCGGTCAGCAGCACCCCGGCGCGTCCGCGCATCGACTGCCAGCGCTCCCACGCCTCGGCGGCGTCGGCCGGCTTGCCCAGCGCGCGGCCGTCCAACTCCAGGACCGAGTCGCAGCCCACGACCAGTTCGTCGGCCGTGAGCCCGGCGGCCACCGCGTCGGCCTTGGCCTCGGCCAGGAGCAGCGCGAGTTCGCGCGGCGTGCCGGCGGCGAGCGCGTCCTCGTCGACGCCGCTGACCACGACCTTGGGGTCCATCCCGGCGTCGCGCAGCAGTTTCAGGCGTGCGGGGGAGGCCGAGGCGAGCACGAGGGAACGGGAGGGGGCACGGTCGGTCATGCCGCCAACGTACCGGGCCGCGGCGCGCCGATCGGGCACGGGCCGCCCGGTCACAGGCCGAGCACGAGCAGACCGAGGATCACCACCACGGGCAGGATCCACACGGCGCGCCGTAGCTGGGCCACGGCGCGCCGGGTTTCCTCGGAGAACTCGTCACGGTCACGCATGCACTCATCGTGCGACGGGTGTCACCGGGCGATCTTGAGTACGAGTACTCAAGTCGGGTCGTGCGATTTACCGACCTTCGAGGTGCGAAGGTCGCGGATGTGTTCGTTCAGGAGGGCCAGGCGCTCGCGCGCCAGGCACCGGGCCCCGGTCGCAACGGTCGGCGCACCAGCCGGGCCGGCGCGTTCCACTGCGAGGGCGCGGCGGGTTCCGGCGCGACGGTGCCGCCGCTCGCCTTGGCCGCCACGACGGTGACGATCACCGCCAGTTCCTCCGGGGTGGGTTCACCCCGCACCACCTTGATCATGGGGACCTCCAGGCCCTGGCCGGGCCGGTCCGCGGCGCACGCGCCGGGACCGACCCGGTGTGGTCCGACTTACAGCGGGATGTTGCCGTGCTTCTTCGGCGGCAGCGTCTCGCGCTTGCCGCGCAGCGCACGCAGCGCCTTGACCACGTGCGCCCGGGTCGAGGACGGGCGGATGACCGCGTCCACGTAGCCGCGCTCGGCGGCCACGTACGGGTTGCACAGCGTGTCCTCGTACTCCTGGATCAGCCGCGCGCGGGTCGCCTCGGGATCGTCCGAGGCGGCGATCGTGCGCCGGTGCAGGATGTTCGCCGCGCCCTGCGCGCCCATCACCGCGATCTGCGCGGTCGGCCAGGCCAGGTTGACGTCGGCCCCCAGGTGCTTGGAGCCCATCACGTCGTACGCACCGCCGTACGCCTTGCGGGTGATGATGGTCACCAGCGGCACGGTCGCCTCGGCGTACGCGTAGATCAGCTTCGCGCCGCGGCGGATGATGCCGTTCCACTCCTGGTCGGTGCCGGGCAGGAAGCCGGGCACGTCCACGAAGGTCAGCACCGGGATGTTGAACGCGTCGCAGGTGCGCACGAAGCGCGCGGCCTTCTCGGACGCGTCGATGTCCAGCGTGCCGGCGAACTGCATCGGCTGGTTCGCCACGATGCCCACGGACCGACCTTCGACCCGGCCGAAGCCGACCACGATGTTCGGCGCGAACAGCGGCTGGACCTCCAGGAAGTCCGCGTCGTCCAGGACGTGCTCGATCACCGTGTGGATGTCGTACGGCTGGTTCGCCGAGTCCGGGATCAGCGTGTCCAGATCCCGGTCGAAGTCGGTGGTCTCCAGGTCGGCGGCCTCGTCGAAGGACGGGGCCTCCTCCAGGTTGTTGCTCGGCAGGTAGGACAGCAGGCCCTTGACGTACTCCAGCGCGTCCTTCTCGTCCGCGCCCATGTAGTGCGCGTTGCCGGACTTGCTGTTGTGCGTGCGGGCGCCGCCGAGGTCCTCCATCGTGACGTCCTCGCCGGTGACCGTCTTGATGACGTCGGGACCGGTGATGAACATCTGCGAGGTCTGGTCGACCATCACGACGAAGTCGGTGAGCGCGGGCGAGTACACGTGGCCGCCGGCCGCGGCGCCCATGATCAGCGAGATCTGCGGGATCACGCCGGAGGCGATCACGTTGCGGCGGAAGATCTCGCCGTACAGGCCGAGCGAGACGACACCCTCCTGGATGCGCGCGCCGCCGCCCTCGTTGATGCCCACCAGCGGGACGCCGGTCTTGATCGCGAGGTCCTGGATCTTGACGATCTTCTCGCCGTAGACCTCGCCCAGGCTGCCTCCGAAGACGGTGACGTCCTGGGAGAACACGCACACCTGGCGACCGTCGACCGTGCCGGAACCGGTCACCACGCCGTCGCCGTAGGGGCGGTTGCTCTCCAGACCGAAGTTGGTGGAGCGGTGCCGCGCGAACTCGTCGAGTTCGACGAACGAGCCCTCGTCGAGCAGGTACTCGATCCGCTCGCGCGCGGTCATCTTGCCCTTGGCGTGCTGCTTCTCGACCGCTCGGGCGCTGCCCGCGTGTACCGCCTCGTCGATGCGGCGCTCCAGGTCGGCCAGCTTCCCGGCGGTGGTGTGGATGTCGGGCTCGCCCTGTACTGGGTCCATCGTGCTGGCTCCTGTCACGTCGAACGGCGGCGATCGGTAGCGTATCCGCGCCACGCCGGCGACCATCACCGCCCTGCCCCCCAGTGCCTTCTAGGGTGATCGGATGGACTCTCCTTTCACGGATCTCAACCGCCCTCCGCTGCGTGAGGCGGCGCTGCGCCAGGCTCTGCTGGTACCCGGTGGGCTGTGGCGCGAGATCGACGTCTTGCCCGAGACCGGATCGACCAACTCCGACCTCGCCCGGCGGGGCGACGAGCAGGAGGGGCTGGTTCTGGTCGCCGAGTCGCAGGTGGCGGGGAAGGGCCGGCTGGACCGGCGCTGGAGTGCGCCGCCGCGTTCGGGCATCGCGATGTCGGTGACGCTGGCACCGACCGAGGTGCCGGTCGCGCGCTGGGGCTGGTTGCCGTTGCTCGCCGGGGTCGCCGCGGCCTCGGCGGTGTCCCGGGTGACCGGCGTGGACGCGCGTCTGAAGTGGCCCAACGACCTGCTCGTGGGCGAACGCAAGCTGGCCGGGATCCTGGCCGAGCGGGCCGGCGCCGGGGTGGTCCTGGGGATCGGCCTGAACGTCTCGCTGCGCGAGGAGGAACTGCCGGTCCCGACCGCGACCTCGTTGGCGTTGGCGGGCGCCGAGAACACCGACCGCGATCCGATCCTGCGCGCGATCCTGCGCGAGCTGGAGGAGTGGTACACCCGTTGGCGGCTGGCCGGCGGCGACGCGCGCACGAGCGGCCTGCTCACCGCCTATACCGACGCGTGCGCCACGATCGGCCGCCGGGTACGGGTCGAACTGCCCGCCGACCGCACCCTGGAGGGCCCGGCCACCGGCATCGACGAGGACGGCCGCCTCCTGGTCACCACCTCGGCGGGCTCCACCGCGGTGGGGGCCGGCGACGTCGTCCACGTCCGCCCGACGGCCGACTGACCACACCCCGGGACGGCCCCGTGCCGAGGCCGTCCCGGCTCCTTCCGGCCGGCGGCGGCACGCGCACACTCGTCCCGGGCCACGACGGCGTTTGTCTCCCGCGGCCTCGTCGCCCCGGCCACCCGTCCCCGTCTCCTCGGCCGCGAGGCCGTTTCGGCTCCGCCGCCGCCCGACATCCGCGGCCCGCCCATCGCACGCAGCGGATGAGGCGGGCGGGCGCAAAACCCCGTGCCTTCGGCACGCCTCCCGGCCGCCCGCCCCAGGGCCCCGCACAATCGGTGGTGACTCACCAGGAGGCCCGGTGTTCACCATCACAGCCGAGGTCGACGACGACACACTCTTCGTCGTGCGCCCGCACTGGATGCACCTCGTCCGCCCCACCCTCGCCCTCTTCGGCACCGTCGCGGTCACCGGTTTCCTCGCCGCGCTGACCTCACCGGACGCCGCCTCGGGTTGGATTCGGTCCGCCGTACTCCTGGCCGGGCTCGCGGTCCTGGCCCGCTGGAGCATCGCCCCGTGGCTGGCCTGGCTGGGCACGCTGTACGCGGTCGCCGCCGATCGGCTGACCGTGCGTACCGGCACCTTGACCCGGGAGATCCGGGTGGTGCCGTTCGCCCGCGTGGAGGACGTACTCGTCGAGCACGAGTCGTTCGTGGACCGCGTGCTCGGCGCCGGCACCGTCGTACTGGTCCCCGTCGGCGACCGGGAGCAGCTCGAACTGCCCGGTCTGCCGCACGCGGTGCGGCTGCAGAGCGAGCTGCTGGTACTCGTCGAGCGGGCCGCCGCGGGGCGGAAGAAGTACCCGGCACCGCCCGACCCCGAACCTTTGTGACCCCCGACACGTAGTGTGGCTCCGACGAGACCATCCTTCGCACACCCGGTGGAGCCACATGCCCGAGGAACGGACCCGCGTGGAGCCCGGCGCGGGCGCCGGGGCCGACGCGGCCGATCAGCACGCCCTGCCCGACCTGTCCGACATCGAGGCGGTCCACAACACCATCGCCGACGTCGAGCAGGTCGTGCTCGGTGCCCCTCGCCGATACACCTCCGGCCAGGTCGCCGACCTGGTCGGGGTGCCCCTGGACGAGGCCCGCCGGTTGTGGCGCGGCCTGGGCTTCGCCGATTTCGGCCCGGCCCGTGCGTTCACCGACGCCGATGTCGCGGCGCTCAAGCACCTGCGCGAGCTGACCGAGTCCGGCTTGTTGCCGGCCACCGTCGCGGCGCAGTTCGTGCGCTCGGTCGGCCAGACCATGGCCCGGTTCGCCGAGTGGCAGACCGAGGCGTGGGTGGAGTACATCGGCAACGAACTCACCGGCAGCCGCTCCGAGCAGGTGGTCACCACCGCCGGCGACGTGATGCTCGAACTCGAACCGCTGGTCATCTACGCCTGGCGGCGCCACCTGGCCGCGGCCAGTTCGCGGGCGATGCAGGGCCTGACCGATCCGCAGACGGTGGGCCAGTCGCTGGCCGTCGGCTTCGCCGACCTGGTCGGCTTCACCCGGCTGTCGCGCAATCTGGAGGAGGCCGAGCTCGGCCGGCTCGTGCAGACCTTCGAGGACACCGCCGTCGACGTGATCGCCGAGCAGGGCGGGCGACTGGTCAAGACGCTGGGCGACGAGGTGTTGTTCGTGACCTTCTCGCCGGACTCGGCGGTCGAGCTGGGTCTGCGCCTGGTCGAGGCGATGGCCCAGGAGGAGGTGCTGCCCGCGCTGCGGGTGGGCATCGCGTACGGCCACGTGCTCTCGCGGATGGGCGACGTGTTCGGCACCACGGTCAACCTGGCCAGTCGGCTGACCGCGCTCAGCCCCAAGGACGCGGTGGTGGTCGATCGCGAACTGGCCGCGGCCCTGGAGGGCGACGACCGCTACGAACTGCACCCCATGTGGCGCCGGCCGGTCCGCGGCCTGGGTCTGGTCGAACCGTGGACGGTGTGCCGCCCGGGCACTCTGCTGCCCGATCCGCTCGGTGTGAGCGGCGGCTGAGGCCGGCGCCCGACCTCTCGCGCCGCGCTCAGGCGAACGTCTCGCGCAGCGTCCGCAGCGCGGGTCGCATCACCCGGTGTTCGAGTTCGCGCAACACCGGGAGTTGTTCGCTCGGTGTGCTCTCGAACCGCACCGACCACACGACCAGGCACATCGTGCCGCCCGCGATCGACTCCAGCGCGAGTCGGCCCAGCAGCGGCGGACCGTCGAGCGCCCGGTAGGTGTAGGTGTGCCCGACCGCGTCGTGCGAGACCAGTCGTTCGCGCACGGTCGAGCCGTCCGGCCTACGTACGCGTCGCTCGCCCCGGGAGTGTCCCTCGATCGGCCGGGCGTACCAGTTGGACGGGTCCTCGAAGTCTCCCACCGCCTCCCAGATCCGGACGGCCGGTATGTCGATCGCGGCGATGACGGAAAGCGTGGGCACGCGTTCGCTCCTTCGGGCTGTGCCCGCGACCGTACTCTTTCGGCCCCGCTCCCGGGACCCCTCCACGCTCTCTTCACAACCACGCTCCGCCCACCACCCTGCTGCGCTACGGAGCGGACACGGGGCGTTGCGGGTTCCGGGCACAGGAGTAATGTGCGCAGGACGCGAAGCCGGGGTATACAAGCGCTTCGCTCGCATCGCAGCGAGCCCCCGGGCCTACGCGCGGGTATCCGAGCACGGATGCCGGCGCCGACCGGCGCCGACAACAGGAACGCACGCGAACAGCGACCCGTCGAGGTGGCGGCATGACGCGAGTGCACGTTGCGGTTAATCGGGCAATACATGACATATCCTCTGGTCTGGGTGCTGGTGGATTGGGGGTGAGGACCGTAGCTTCGCGACCCGATCCGAGTGCTCCGGGAACGGAGGGCTCGGGCGGCACACCCGAGGATCTGCCCGGCATGCCGGGAGACACGTGTCCGGAACCCGTCGCCCTGGTCGAGGGTCCGGACGCGGCCCGCAGGCTGCACGCGATCATCCATCTGGCCAAGACGCTCGCCACGACCCATCACTTCTCCGAGGTGGTCCGGGTGTCCGCGACCCAGGCGCGGCTGGCGACGGAGGCCGCGCACGCCTCGATCTCGGTCTGGGAGCGGGACACCGGGCGGCTGCGGGTGCTGGTCAACGACGGCGAACTCGCCGAGGGCGAGGAACCGCTGCCCACCGCGGAGACGTATCCGGTCACCGACTTCCCGGACATCATCGAGTCCGCGGCCTGGCCGACCACGTGGTCGCGCTGTGTGGACGATCCCGAGCACGCGCGCGACGCCGAGCGGGTCGCGGCGATGTTGCGCCGGGGTCGGCACGACTGCGTGGTCGCGCCGATCATGGTCGAGGGCCGGGTGTGGGGCGAGCTGTATCTGGCCCGGCGTGCCGACCAGCCGCGCTTCGAACCGGTGGACGCCGAGTTCGCCGGGGTGCTGGCCGCGCAGATCTCGGCCGGCCTGGCCCAGGCGGAACACTTCGAGCGGATCGAGAAGCTGGCCTTCACCGACCCGCTGACCGGGCTGGCCAATCGACGCGCGATCGACGCCAGGCTGGACGAGGCGATGGCCCGGCACTACCGCGACGGCGTCGTGGTCAGCCTGATCGTCTGCGACGTCAACGGCCTCAAGCGGCTCAACGACGAACGTGGGCACGACGTCGGCGACCGGCTCCTGGAGCGCTTCGCCGACCAGCTCTCCGCGTGTGGCGCGATGTTGCCGGGGGCGATGGCCGCCCGGCTCGGCGGCGACGAGTTCTGTGTACTGGCCGAGGGCTATCCGCCGGACGACGTGGTCGTGGTCGCCGAGGAGTTGTGTCGACGCGCGCTGCGCATGCACGACGGCGAGGGCGTGGCCTGCGGCGTGGCCTCCACCGGCGACCCGGTGGGCCCGGTGACCAGCGCGGATCGCCTGTTCCGGCTCGCCGACGCGGCGCAGTACCGGGCCAAGGGCTCCCGCTCGACCCGGCCGGTGGTCGCCGGCCGCGGCCAGCAGCCCGACCTGACCCTGTCGCTGGCGAGCGAGGCGCAGGAGGAGGCGGAGGCGGAGGGCCCCGGTCCGCACCGCGACCGGCGCCGCTTCCGGGGCGCGCTGCACAACGCCGAACCCGGCCGGTTGCTCGCGGCGGTGCTCGCCGTGCTGGACGAGCGCGAGCCCAAGAGCGTGCATCGCGCGGACACCCTGGGCCGGCTGGAAATCGTCGCCGACACCTTCGCCCGGATGCTGGACGGGGTCGCCTGGTGGGTGTCCTACCTGCCGCCGGGCGGCCGGGTCCTGCGCACCGTGCGCTATTCGATCCACCGACTGACCGGCGTGCAGAGCGAATCGGGGTCGCGCTACGACGCGGTCGCCGCCGAATACGACCTGGCGCACTACCCGGCCACGGCGGACGCGGTGCAGGGCGGCAGCTTCGTCGCCGAACTGGGCAACCCGGGCACCGACCCGGCCGAGGAGGACCTGCTCCTGGTCGGCGGCTACAAGGCGATGGTCGCCGCCGGCGGCAGCAACGCCGCGGGCGGCTGGCTGGTCGAGATCTACGCCGACGACCTGAGTCTGAGCGTCACCGGCCTGGCCCCGGTGTTGCGCGCGCTGGTCGCGGTGGCGCTGACCGGGGGCGCCTCGCTGCCGGAGTAACGGGCCGTCGTCGGTTTCCGGGCCGGTCTCCGCACTCAGGCCGACGGGTCGCCGCGCCGCACCGTCACCCGATCCTGATGGCTGTACACATTGGCCGAGCGCCCGCGCAGGAAGCCGACCAGGGTCACCCCCGCGTCCGCGGCCAGGTCCACCGCCAGCCCGGACGGGGCGGACACCGCGGCCATCATCGGCACCCCCGCCATCGCGGCCTTCTGGGTCAGCTCGAAGGAGGCCCGTCCGCTCACCATCAGCACGTGTCCGGCCAACGGCAACCGGCCCTCACGCAGCGCCCAGCCGACCACCTTGTCCACCGCGTTGTGCCGGCCCACGTCCTCGCGCACGCACACCATCTCGCCGGTCGCGGTGAACAGACCCGCCGCGTGCAGGCCGCCGGTGCTGGCGAACACCTTCTGCGCCGCGCGCAGCCGATCGGGCAGCGCGTACAGCACCTCGGCGTCCACCCGCACCTCGTCCGCGTGCACGTCGAAGCGGGACATCCGGCGCAGCCCGTCGATGCCGGTGCTGCCGCAGATCCCGCACGCGCTCGACGTCCACACCCCGCGCATCAGGCCCGGGTCGGGGGCGGGCACGTGCGGTGCGAGCACCGCGTCCACCACGTTGTAGGTGTTGTGGCCCTCGTCGTCGGTGCCCGCGCAGTAGCGCATCGCGGCCAGGTCCTCGGCCGCGCCGACCACGCCCTCGGCCGCCAGGAATCCGGCGACCAGGTCGAAGTCGTCGCCCGGTGTGCGCATGGTCACCGTGATGGTGCGCCCGCCGATCCGGATGTCCAGCGGCTCCTCGGCGACGAGCGTGTCGGTGCGGGTGACGGCCGGTGCGTCGCCGCCCAGCCGCAAGACCTTGTGGCGAGAGGTGACCCGACCCACGGCACTGCCTTTCCTCGGTCCGCTCCGGGCGCTCGGATTCGCTCCGGAGGTGTACGACTCGAACGTTCGGCACGACACGAACGTCCCGAACGCCATCCGGCACGGTAGCCGCCCCTGGCATTGTCGCAATCCATGCACATAATGTTCGAGTGAATAATGATCTGCACAACGCCCTCGAAACCGCCCCCGCCACCGTCTCGATCGGCGAGGCCGGGATGTCTCCGCAGGACGTCCTCGCGGTCGCCCGCGCCGGCGCACGCGTCGAACTCACCGACCTCGCGCTCAAGGCGATGGCCGGCTCCCGCGCGGTGGTCGAGGGACTCGCCGCGCGCACCGAACCCGTCTACGGGGTGTCCACCGGCTTCGGCGCGCTCGCCGTCCGGCACATCAGCCCCGAACTGCGCACCCGCCTCCAGCACTCGCTGGTGCGCTCGCACGCGGCCGGCATGGGCCCCCGGGTCGAGGACGAGGTGGTCCGCGCGCTGATGTTGCTGCGGCTCAAGACCCTGTGCTCGGGTCGTACGGGGGTGCGGCCGATCGTCGCGCAGACCATGGCCGGGCTGCTCAACGCGGGCATCACGCCGGTGGTCCGCGAATTCGGCTCGCTCGGCTGCAGTGGCGACCTGGCCCCGCTGGCGCACTGCGCGCTCGTGCTCACCGGCGAGGGCGAGGCGGCCGGCCGCGACGGCGTGGTGCGACCCGCCGCCGAACTGCTCGCCGCCGCCGGCCTGGAGCCGATCGAGCTCAAGGAGAAGGAGGGGCTGGCGCTGATCAACGGCACCGACGGCATGCTGGGCATGTTGTTGATGGCCGGAGCCGACCTCGCCCGCCTGTTCACCACCGCCGACATCACCGCCGCGATGACCATGGAGGCGCTGCTCGGCACCTCCCGGGTGCTCGACCCGGCGCTGCACGCCATCCGCCCGCACCCGGGCCAGGCGGCCAGCGCGGCCAACATGCTGCGGGTGCTCCAGGGCTCGGCGCTGACCGGGCACCATCAGGACGCGGCGCCTCGGGTGCAGGACGCCTATTCGGTGCGCTGTGCGCCGCAGGTCGCGGGCGCGGGCCGGGACACCCTCGCGCACGCGCTGCTGGTCGCCGACCGCGAACTCGCCTCCGCCGTGGACAACCCGGTGATCCTGGAGGACGGCCGGATCGAGTCCAACGGCAACTTCCACGGCGCCCCGGTCGGCTACGTGCTCGACTTCCTCGCCGTCGCGGTGGCCGACCTCGGCTCGATCGCCGAGCGCCGCACCGACCGCCTGCTCGACCCCTCCCGCTCGCACGGGCTGCCGGCGTTCCTGGCCGACGACCCCGGGGTCGACTCCGGCCTGATGATCGCCCAGTACACCCAGGCCGCGCTCGTCTCCGAGTGCAAGCGGCTGGCGGTGCCCGCCTCGGCGGACTCGATCCCCAGCTCGGCGATGCAGGAGGACCACGTCTCGATGGGCTGGAGCGCGGCCCGCAAGCTGCGCCGCGCGATCGACAACCTGAACCGCGTCCTGGCCATCGAGCTCACCACCGCCGCCCGTGCCCTGGACATGCGCGTGGCCGCCGGCCTGGGTGCCCCGGCGCCCGCCACGGCCGCGGTGATCGCCGCGCTGCGGGCGAGCGGCGGCGAAGGGGTGGGCCCGGACCGCTTCCTGGCCCCCGACCTGGAGGCCGCGGACGCCTTCGTCCGGGCGGGCAAGGTGGTCGAGGCCGCCGCCTCGGTGGCCGGCGAGCTGAACTGATCCGGAGCGGGCCGAACTGACATCACGTCAGATCAGGCAGGATTGTCCGACGCGGACCGCCGCTTTGGTGGCGGTCCGCGTCCACCCGTAGTGCCGAACCACGTCCACGGTGCCGAACCACGTCCGCCGCGGCGGCGGGCGCGGCCGAGCGACGACCAGCAACGAGGAGACATGTCGGTGGCCGACGACGACGCGAGCCCTTCCGCCCGCCTGCTCGCCCTTTTCGAGCGCCACCGGCTCACCCCCACCCAGCGCCGGATCGCGCACTGCCTGGTCCGGCACGCGGGCGAGGCGGTGTTCCTCTCCAGCGTCGAGGTGGCCCAGCTCGCCGGGGTCAGCCAGCCGTCGGTGACCCGGTTCGCGGTCGCGCTCGGCTTCGACGGCTATCCGGCGCTGCGCCGGCACCTGCGCGAACTCGGGTTGCCCACCACCGCCGAGTCCTCGGCCGAGGTGGACCGCAACGAATACGTCGGCGCCGTGCACGCCGAGATCGCGAACCTGACCCGCCTGGCCGAGCAACTCGCCGACCCGGGCCCGATCGCGCGCGCCGCCGCGCTGCTGGCGCCCTCACGCCCGCTGGTGGTGCTCGGTCTGCGTACCGGCATGGCGCCCGCGCGCGGCTTCGGCTACTTCGCGGCCAAGGTGTTGCCCGAGGTGCGGGTCCTGGACGAGGGCGGCTCGCTCCTGGTGGACCGGCTCGACCAGGCCCGCGCGGCGGGCGCGACCGGCCTGCTGTGCTTCGCGCTGCCGAGGTATCCGCGCGAGTTGGCCGAGGGCCTGCGGGTCGCGCGTGATCTGGGCATGCGGATCGTCACCGTCACCGACAGCCCGTTCGCGCCGGCGGCGGCCCTGTCCGACGCGGTGCTGATCGCGGGCGTCGGCTCGCAACTGGTCTTCGATTCGTACGGCGCGCCGATCCTGATGGGGCAGATCCTGCTCCAGGCGATGTGCGACATCGAGCCCGCGCGGGCGCAGGTTCGGCTGGAGGAGTTCGAGCGACAGGCGGGCGAGCGCGGCTTGTTCGACGTGTGAGCGGCCGGGCGGGGACAAAGGACACGCCCTAACGCCGCCGGGGATCCTTGTCGAGCGAGACGTGCCGCTCGGGGGTCGGCGGCCGGCCGGGGCCGCGCTCCGCCGGCATCAGCGAGATCGCGCCCAGCATGGTCAGTACGCCGACGAGCGCCGCGCCGCCCGCGATCAGCGCGGTGTCCCGATAGCGCGGGATGCTGAGCAGGAAGCCGCCGGTGCACAACAGCGCGCCGATCATCACCACCAGTGCCACCACGCCCGGCTCACGCCCGCGGCCGCGCACCAGCATCACCAGGCCGGCGAAGGCGACGAACGCGCCCAGTGCGGTGATCGCCCAGAGCACCTCCTGCAGATCCATGCGGTCCGGCTACCCGGCGCCGCCGCGCGCCGACCACCGATGGCATGAAATGGCTCCGAATGGGTCAAGTCCCCCGATGTCGCGCCGGGCCGGCTCGCTCGCGCGGCCGGGGCTCTCTTGGCGACGCCTTGCGGAACAGATAGATTCACTCTCGAAGCGACTGAATGTTTTCATACAGAAATCGTGCATCGGGACAGAAGGGGCGCCGCCATGTCGGACCACACCGCAGGACCGCGCGAGGTGCGCGCACCACGCGGAAGCACGCTCACCACCCGCGGCTGGCAGCAGGAAGGCGCCCTGCGGATGTTGCTCAACAACCTCGACCCCGAGGTCGCCGAGCACCCCGACAAGCTGGTCGTCTACGGCGGCACCGGCAAGGCGGCCCGCGACTGGCGCTCCTTCGAGGCGATCACCCGCACGCTGACCACGCTGAAGCAGGACGAGACGCTGCTCGTGCAGTCCGGCCGTCCGGTCGGCGTGATGCAGACCCACGAGTGGGCCCCGCGCGTGCTGATCGCCAACTCCAACCTGGTGCCCGACTGGGCCAACTGGGAGGAGTTCCGCCGGCTGGAGTCGGCCGGTCTGACCATGTACGGCCAGATGACCGCCGGCTCGTGGATCTACATCGGCACCCAGGGCATCCTCCAGGGCACCTACGAGACCTTCGCCGCGGTGGCGGCCAAGCGCTTCGGCGGCACCCTGGAAGGCACCATCACGCTGACCGCCGGCCTGGGCGGCATGGGCGGCGCGCAGCCGCTGGCGGTGACCATGAACGGCGGCGTGGTCATCTGTATCGACTGCGACCCCTCGCGGATCGACCGCCGGATCGAGCACGGCTACTGCGACACCCGGGTCGAGACGCTGGACGCCGCGCTGGAGCTCGCGGTCCAGGCGCGCGACGCCCGCCGGCCGCTGTCCATCGGCCTGCTGGGCAACGCCGCCGAGCTGGTCCCGCAACTGCTCGCGATGGACGCGCCGATCGACATCGTCACCGACCAGACCTCGGCCCACGACCCGCTCGCCTACCTCCCGGTCGGCGTCGCGTTCGAGGACATGGCCGAGTACGCGCGCACCAAGCCCGCCGAGTTCACCGAGCGCGCCCGCGAGTCGATGGCCCGCCACGTCGAGGCGATGGTCGGCTTCCAGGACAAGGGCGCCGAGGTCTTCGACTACGGCAACTCGATCCGCGGCGAGGCGCAACTGGCGGGCTACACCCGCGCGTTCGACTTCCCCGGCTTCGTCCCGGCGTACATCCGGCCGCTGTTCTGCGAAGGCAAGGGCCCGTTCCGCTGGGCCGCGCTCTCCGGCGACGCGCGCGACATCGCCAAGACCGACAAGGCCGTGCTCGACCTGTTCCCGGAGAACGAGTCGCTGGCCCGCTGGATCAAGCTGGCCCAGGAGAAGGTGCACTTCCAGGGGCTGCCCGCGCGGATCTGCTGGCTGGGTTACGGCGAGCGGGACAAGGCCGGCGAGCGGTTCAACGACATGGTCGCCTCGGGCGAGTTGGCCGCGCCGATCGTGATCGGCCGCGACCACCTCGACTGCGGCTCGGTGGCCAGCCCGTACCGGGAGACCGAGGGCATGCTCGACGGCTCCGACGCGATCGCCGACTGGCCGCTGCTGAACGCGATGGTCAACGTGGCCTCGGGCGCCTCGTGGGTGTCCATCCACCACGGCGGCGGGGTGGGCATCGGCCGCTCGATCCACGCCGGTCAGGTCACCGTCGCGGACGGCACACCGCTGGCGGGCGAGAAGATCCGCCGAGTGCTCACCAACGACCCCGGCATGGGCGTGATCCGGCACGTGGACGCCGGCTACGACCGTGCGGTCGACGTCGCGGACGAGCGCGACGTGCGGGTGCCGATGCGCGAAGGCGACGCGTGAGCACCGGCTTCGAGGCGATGTGGCGCGACCTGCTTCCGGTGGGTCGCGCCACGACCGGCGGCTACCGCCGGTACGCGTGGACCGGCGCCGACGCGGAGTGCCGCGCGTGGTTTCGCGAGCAGGCCGAGAACCGGAATCTGAGCTACGAGGAGGACCGCAACGGCAACCAGTGGGCGTGGACCGCGCCCGGCGCCGACGCGATCGTGATCGGCAGCCACCTGGACTCGGTGCCGGACGGCGGTGCCTACGACGGGCCGCTGGGCGTGGTCTCCTCGTTCGCCGCACTCGACCTGCTGCGCGAGCGCGGCGCCGACTTGGCGCGGCCGCTGGGCATCGTCAACTTCGCCGACGAGGAGGGCGCCCGGTTCAACGTCGCGTGCGTCGGATCGCGGTTGTCCGCCGGGGTGCTGACGCCGGATCAGGCGCGGGCCCTGCGGGACGCCGACGGGATCCTTTTGGGCGACGCGATGGAGCGGGCCGGGTTCGATCCGGCCGGGATCGGCGCCGATCCGGAACGGCTGGGCCGGGTCGGCGCGTTCGTCGAACTGCACGTCGAACAGGGCCGCGACCTGGTGCACCGCGATCGCGCGGTGGGCGTGGCCTCGGCGATCTGGCCGCACGGGCGCTGGCGGTTCGACTTCCGCGGCGAGGCCAACCACGCGGGCACCACCCGCCTGGAGGACCGGCACGACCCGATGCTGACCTACGCCAACACCGTGCTCGCGGCCCGGAAGAAGGCCCACCTCTCCGGGGCGCTGGCCACCTTCGGCAAGGTCGACGCGCGCCCCGGCGCGGCCAACGCGATCGCCTCCGAGGTGCGCGGTTGGCTCGACTCGCGGGCCGCCGACGAGCACACCCTGGACGAGGTGGTCGCCGAGATCATCCGGGCCGCCACCGAGCGCGGCGACCGGGACGGGGTCGACGTGCGGGTCACCCGCGAGTCGTTCACCCCGGTCGTCGAGTTCGAGGGCTCGCTGCGCGACCGGCTCGCCAAGCGGCTCGGCGGCGCGCCGATCCTGCCCACCGGCGCCGGGCACGACGCGGGCATCCTGTCCGCGCGTGTGCCCACCGCGATGTTGTTCGTGCGCAACCCGACCGGCGTGTCGCACTCGCCGGCGGAACGCGCCGAGATGGTGGACTGCCTGACGGGCGTCACGGCGCTCGCCGACGTGGTGGCCGACCTGATGAGCGAGGATCTCGGGTGAGCGAGTACTGGTGTGAGTTGGTGCAGACCCGCACCGGCATCGAACGCGACGTGGTGCTCTCGATCGAGGACGGCCGGATCGAGTCGGTCACCCCCGACCGCCCGGTGCCCCCGGGCGCCTCGGTGCTGCCCGGCCTGACCCTGCCGGGCCTGGCCAACGCCCACTCGCACGCCTTCCACCGGGCGCTGCGCGGACGCACCCAGACCGGCACCGGCACGTTCTGGACCTGGCGCGACCAGATGTACCAGGCGGCCGGCCGGCTGGACCCGGACAGCTACCTGGCGCTCGCCCGGGCGGTGTACGCGGAGATGGCCCTGGCCGGGATCACCTCCGTCGGCGAGTTCCACTATCTGCACCACGGCCCGGACGGCACCCCGTACCGCGACCCCAACGCGATGGGCCACGCGCTGATCGAGGCGGCCCGCCAGGCCGGCATCCGGATCACCCTGCTGGACACCTGCTACCTGCACGGCGGCCTCACCGCCGACGGCTATCGGCCGTTGGAGGGCGTGCAGCGTCGGTTCGGCGACGGCGGTTCGGACGCCTGGTACCAGCGCTGGAGCGCGCTGCGCGGCGACGAGAACACCCGGATCGGCGCGGCCGTCCACTCGGTCCGGGCGTTCGCCGCGAAGGACGACTACGCGACCTGGGCCGCCCGTACCGCGGGTGTCCCGGTGCACGTGCACCTGTCCGAGCAGCCAGCGGAGAACGCGGCGTGCGTCGCGCATCACGGGCTCACCCCCACCGGGTTGCTGGACGCGCACGGCTTCTGGAGCGCGCACGCGACGGCGGTACACGCGACCCACCTCACCGACGCCGACATCGCCGCACTGGCCCGGGCCGGTGCGGGCGTGTGCTTTTGTCCGACCACCGAACGCGACCTCGCCGACGGCATCGGTCCGGCCGGCGAGCTGGCCCGGGCGGGCGTGCCGCTGTCCCTGGGCAGCGACAGCCAGGCGGTGATCGACCTGTTCGAGGAGGCCCGCGCGGTCGAACTCGACGAACGGCTGCGCACCGGGCAGCGGGGCCACTTCACCTCCGCCGCGCTGCTCGCGTACGCCACCGCCACCGGCCATCGGGCGCTCGGTTGGGCCGACGCCGGCCGGATCGAGCCCGGCGCCCTGGCCGACCTGACCACGATCGGCCTGGACTCGGTCCGCCTGGCCGGCACCGTCCCGCGTCTGGCCACCGAGGCGGCGGTGTTCGCGGCCACCGCGAGCGACGTCACGCACGTCATGGTCGGCGGTCGCACCATCGTCCGCGACGGCGTGCACCAACTCGTGGACGCGGTCCCGCAGGCGCTGACCGCGGCCGTGCACGGGCTGTTCGGCTGATCCACGGCCGCCTCCTCCTTGAAGCGGCCACTCCACCTCGGACCGAAGGGACCACTCGCGCGTGGCCACCACCCTCATCACCAACATCGGCTCGCTGGTCACCAACGACCCGGACCTGGGATCGGGCCCGCTCGGCCTGATCCGCGATGCGGCGCTCGTGCTCGACGGCGACCGGGTCGCGTGGGTGGGGGCCGCCGCGAGTGCCCCCGACGCCGACACCCGGCACGACGCCCAGCGGCGCGCGGTGCACCCGGGCTTCGTCGACTCGCACGCGCACCTGGTGTTCGCGGGCGACCGCACCGCCGAATTCGACGCGCGGATGTCCGGCCAGGCGTACCGGGCCGGCGGCATCCGGACCACCGTCGCCGCGACCCGCGCCGCGAGCGACGAACAGTTGGCCGACAACGCCGCACGGCTGATCGCGGAGGCGGCCCGCCAGGGCACCACCACGATCGAGATCAAGTCCGGCTACGGCCTCACCGTCGCGGACGAGGAACGCGCGCTGCGGATCGCGTCCGCGTTCACCCCCGAGACCACCTACCTGGGCGCACACATCGTCGCGCCGGAGTACGCGGACGACGCGGCCGGCTACGTCGACCTGGTCACCGGCCCGATGCTCGACGCGTGTGCGCCGCACGCCCGCTGGGTGGACGTGTTCTGCGAGCGCGGCGCCTTCGACGGCGACCAGGCCCGGGCGATCCTGAAGGCGGGCGCCGCCCGCGGCCTGATCCCGCGCGTGCACGCCAACCAGCTCGGCCCCGGGCCCGGCGTACAACTCGCCGTCGAACTCGGCGCGGCCTCGGCCGACCACTGCACCCACCTCACCGACGCCGACGTGGACGCGCTCGCCGCCGGCGACACGGTGGCCACGCTGCTCCCGGGCGCCGAGTTCTCCACCCGCGCGGTCTACCCCGACGCCCGCCGGCTGTTCGCCGCCGGCGTCGACGTCGCGCTGTCCACCGACTGCAACCCCGGTTCGAGCTATACCACGTCGATGCCGTTCTGCATCGCGCTCGCGGTCCGCGACATGGGCATGACCCCGGACCAGGCGCTGCACGCGGCGACCGCCGGTGGCGCGCGTGCGCTGCGCCGCACGGACGTGGGCGTGCTGCGTCCGGGCGCGCGCGCCGACGTGGTCGAACTCGACGCGCCCTCGCACGTACATCTGGCCTACCGGCCGGGGGTGCCGCTGGTGCGTGGGGTGTGGCGCGCCGGAGTGCGGTTCTGACCTTGGGTGATCGCCGGTCCGTATGCCTGTCAGTGCGTTCGAAATCGACGTGCCCGCGTTACGGACCCCCTCTGTCGCGACTCGCCGCGCTCGTGGATACTCCCCGGTAACTCTCTCAACCAGAAGCGTGGCCGGGACCTCGGTGGGTGAGGCCCGGACATGCGCAGACGGAAGGAGCGCCGCCCATGGGCCGCCTCGCACAGACCGACGGACTCACCGATGTCCAGCGGGAGATCCTCGCCACCGTCCGCACCTTCGTGGACAAGGAGATCATCCCGGTCGCCACCGAGCTGGAGCACCGGGACGAGTACCCGGCGGAGATCGTCGAGGGCATGAAGGCCATGGGCCTGTTCGGTCTGATGATCCCGGAGGAGTACGGCGGCCTCGGCGAGTCGCTGCTGACCTACGCCCTCGTGGTCGAGGAGATCGCGCGCGGTTGGATGAGCGTGTCCGGCATCATCAACACGCACTTCATCGTCGCGTACATGATCAAGCAGCACGGCACCGACGAGCAGAAGGCGTACTACCTGCCGAAGATGGCCGAGGGCGAGATCCGGGGCGCGTTCTCGATGTCCGAGCCGCATTGCGGGTCGGACGTCTCGGCGATCCGCACCAAGGCGGTGCCGGACGGCGAGTTCTACGTGCTCAACGGCCAGAAGATGTGGCTCACCAACGGCGGCAGCGCCAACCTGGTCGCGGTGCTCACCAAGACCGAGCTGGGCGAGGAGTCGGTCTACCGGAACATGACCACGTTCCTGATCGACAAGGAGTCCGGCTTCGGCGAGACGCGCCCGGGCCTGACCATCCCCGGCAAGATCGAGAAGATGGGCTACAAGGGAGTCGACACCACCGAGATGGTGCTCGACAACTGTCGGGTGCCGGCCGACCGGATCCTGGGCGGGGTGCCCGGCAAGGGCTTCTACCAGATGATGGACGGCGTCGAGGTGGGCCGGGTGAACGTGGCCGCGCGCGGCTGCGGGGTCGCGCAGCGCGCCTTCGAGCTGGGCATCCGGTACGCGCAGCAGCGGGAGACCTTCGGCAAGCCGCTGACCGGCCACCAGGCGATCCAGTTCAAGCTGGCCGAGATGGCCACCAAGGTCGAGGCCGCGCACGCGATGATGGTCAACGCGGCGCGCAAGAAGGACGCCGGCGAGCGCAACGACCTCGAGGCGGGGATGGCCAAGTACCTGGCCTCCGAGTACTGCAAGGAGGTCGTCGAGGACGCGTTCCGGATCCATGGCGGGTACGGGTTCTCGAAGGAGTTCGAGATCGAGAGGCTCTACCGCGAGGCGCCGATGTTGCTGATCGGCGAGGGCACCGCCGAGATCCAGAAGATGATCATCGGGCGGCGCCTGCTGGAGGACTACAAGCTCAAGGGCTGACGCCCCGGGCCCGTCGTACCCCGCCCGCGGATCCCCGGGGCGGGGTACGACACGTGCCCGGTCGGCGGCACGGGCGCCGTGCGACCAACCGGGTCCGGTATCGCTCCGGTTGGCGGTAGCGGTCGCGTCGCGGCGGGCGCGGGCCCGGGGTGCGGCCGATGATGGCGAAATGTGTAACCGCCAGTGATCGGGAGCCCGCCATGGCCGTGAAACGCCCGGTACCGGTACCGCCCGGCGCATTCGTTCGGATCGACGGGACCGCCCTGCACGTGGTCCGCGAAGGGTCCGGCCCCGTGGTGATCGCCACCAGCGGGCTCGGCGGCGCGTGGTTCGACTGGGATCCGGTGGTGCCGCTGCTGACGGCCGACTGCACGGTGGTCCGGTTCGACCGCCCGGGCCTGGGTTACTCCGAGCCGGACCCGCGACCGCCGACCCTGGTGCACGAGGCGGATCGGATCGCCGCGCTGGCCGACGCGCTCGCGCTGCCCGGTCCCTACGTCCTGCTGGCCCACTCGCTCGGTGCGTTCCACGTCGAGGGCTTCGCCCGGATGTACCCCGAGCGCACCGCGGGCCTGGTGCTGGTGGACCCGAGCAACGAGGACAAGCCCAGGCGGCGGCCCGCCCGCCGGGCCCGGGTCCGGGCCGCGCGGGTGACCGGGGGAGCGATGCGGGTCAGCGGGCTGGCGCACGCGGTCGGCCCGGCGGCGCGCCGGTCGATCCTGTTCACCCAGTCGCGCCGACACCGCGACGTGGCGGACGCGCGCTGGGTGCGCGGGGCGTACGGGTCGGGCCGGTTCTTCGCGACCGCGTTGATCGAGAACACCACCTACTTCGACGTGGCCGCCGAACTCGCCGACCTGCGCCGGGTGGCACCGCTCCCGGACGTGCCGTTGCGGGTGCTGGCTGCCGCCGGCGGCTACGAGAGCCTGGCCGCCCGGGCCCGCTGGGTGCGCGCGCTGCGCACTCTGGCGAACCTGTCCCCGCGCGGGCGTTGCGAGGTGCTGGACGACTCGGCGCACTTCGTGATGTCGGACCGGCCGGACGCGGTGGCCGACGCGGTGCGCGAGGTGTTGTCGGACTAGTCGGCTCTTCGGGTGATCGTCACGTGTTGTCACGAATATCGCCGGGTACCCGGTCCGGGTCGAAGCACCACCCGACCCACCAACCGACGACCAACCGACGACCAACCGACACCACCCGGCATCCAGGCGAGGCGGCACACCCATGTTCGGTCAGCAGAATCTCCCTCCGGGCGCCGGCGGGCCCGGTCCCGACCTCGCCGACACCGGCCTGGTGATCGCGTCGTATCCGAACTACGCGGGGGCCCAGCGGGCGGTCGACTACCTGTCCGACCACGAGTTCCCGGTGCAGAACACCGCGATCGTCGGCGCCGACCTGCGGCTGGTCGAGAGTGTGCTCGGCCGGCTCACCGCGGGCAAGGCGGCGGCGTCCGGCGCCGCCAGTGGCGCCTGGTTCGGCCTGATGATCGGGCTGTTCCTGGGCATTTTCGCGGTCCGGGCGCACGGTTGGCTCTGGTTGGTGCTGATGGGTCTGGTCTGGGGCATCGCGGCGGGTGCCCTGTTCGGCTGGCTGGGCTACAAGGCGATGGGCGGGCGCCGGGACTTCGTCTCGACGAGCCAAATCGTCGCGGCGCGCTACGACGTGGTGGTTCGCACGGACCTGGCCGAGCGGGCCCGCAATCTGGTGGGCCGGCTCGACCTGTAGGACGCGTCCGGGTGGGTGATGGTCGCGGGCACGCGCTTCGTGCTCACAACCACCCGTTGCGGCGGAAGCCCCGGTGCATGAGCGTGCACACGACCACGATCACCGACAGCGTCATCGGGTAGCCGTACCGCCACTTCAGCTCCGGCATGTGCTCGAAGTTCATGCCGTACACGCCGGCCAGCATCGTGGGCACCGCGAAGATCGCCACCCAGGCGGAGATCTTGCGCATGTCCTCGTTCTGCGCGACGGTCACCTGCGCGAGATTGGCCTGCAGGATCGAGGTCAGCAACTCGTCGAACGAGGCCACCTGTTCGCCGACGCGGGACAGGTGGTCCTCGACGTCGCGGAAGTACTCGCGGATGTCCGGGTGCACCTGGCGCATCGGCCGTTCCGCCAGCGAGTGCAGCGGACGGGCCAACGGCGCGACGGCGCGCTTGAGTTCGAGCAACTCGCGCTTGAGCTGGTAGATCCGACCCGCGTCGCCCGCGCCGCCGCCGCCGAACACGTCGTTCTCGACCTCGTCGATGTCGTCCTGGATGAGCTGGGCGACGTCGAGGTAGGTGTCCACCACCCGGTCGGCCACCGCGTGCAGGACCGCCGAGGGCCCGGCGGCGAGCAGTTCGCCGCTGTCCTCCAGGCGACAGCGCAGGTCGGCGAGCGCGCCGTGCCGGCCGTGTCGCACGGTGACCACGAAGTCGTTGCCGAGGAAGACCATGATCTCGCCGGTCGCGACGATCTCGCTGGTCGCCGAGAGCTGCTCGTGCTCGACGTAGGTGACGGTCTTGAACACCGCGAACAGGGTGTCGTCGTAGCGCTCCAGCTTGGGCCGCTGGTGGGCGTGCACCGCGTCCTCGACGGCGAGCGGGTGCAGCCCGAACCGCTCGGCGATACCCGCGAGTTCGAGCGCGCTCGGCTCGTGCAGGCCGATCCAGACGAAGCCGCCGCCGGCGCGTACCTCGTGGATCGCCGAGTCGGGATGCGCGTAGCCGTCCAGGCGTCGGCCGTCGCGGTACACGGCGCAATCCACCACACAGTTCCCGGCGACCTGGGGCCTGGTCGACGGCAGCGGGGTGCGGCGGAGCGGACGGACTGCGGCACGGAGGTCGCGGATCATCGACATGACGGGGCTCCTGCACTGACCGGCACGCGCCGACGCCACAGCGCCGCGGCGGGCAGGCCGCGGGGTGCGTCGACACGTGCAAGCGGAACGAATCACCGAAAGAACGGCAAAAGATCCTGACGCCCCGTCACGGAGGAAATTCGGAGATCGGGTACCGGACCGCGAAGCGGTGCTCGGAACCCGGCGAACGTCTCGGAAACCCTCAGAAAGGGCGGGGCGTGCGACTGGATCGGGGAAGATCGGGTGAGCCGCCGGTACTGCACGGTGTGCTGGTATGCACCACGATCACCTCCCACGGCCGGTCCCCGCTGGGGGAAAGCCTTCGCTCGTCGACCGGCTGGTCGGGGCGAGGGCGAGTCCGTCATCCGATGGCGCGCGAGGATGTCCACATCCGGCGGGCCGACTATGCAGAGTACACCAGAGAGCCGACTGCAATGGCCGGTATACGAAAGCCTGCTGACGGCGAATTAGCATGCGGGCATGTTCGACTTCACGCCGGGACCCGAGCCGGTCGACCCCACTTCGCAGGTCGAGGCACATCTGACGGCCGCGTTCGGCGATCCGACCGGCCGGGCCGGCGTCACCTTCGTCGGCGCCGATCGCATCGAGGTGTTGCGCTTCGGGCCGGACGCCGGCGGCGTGGTGCGCTACGCGACGCTGGGCATGTCCCGGGCCCCGATGGCCGATCCGGCGGCGATGCTGGCCGACCCGATCGCGGGCCCGCGGGCGGAGTTGCTGCTCTCGGTGCGCGGCGGGCACGACTCGGTGTTGCGACCGTTGGCCGTGCTGGGCGCGACCCCGCAGGTGGAGGGCCTGGTGATCGCGCCCGGCGCCTCGCTCGACCTGGGCGGGCCGCTGTGGGAGGGCGCCGCCTTCCACGCGGTGTTGGTCGCCGAACCCGGCGGTCTGCTCGCCGACCTGCCGCTGCCGGATCCCGCCGACCCGGTCCGCTTCTTCCCGCTGCTCCCGATGACGCCCGCCGAGGCCGCCTGGAAGCGGGCGCAGGGCGCGGAGGCGCTCCAGGAGAAGTGGCTCCGGCACGGCACCGACCTGCGCGATCCGAACCGCCGCGCGGTGCCGCTGGGTTGACGCGCCGCCGGCTATTCGCCGAAGAAGTCCGCGACTCGCTCCGGCGGGTGGGTGGTCTGGGCGCCCGAGGTCAGGTCTCGGACGATCACCCGGCCGGCCGCCTGTTCGGCCGGGCCGTGGATCAGGCAGAAGCGGGCGCCCTGGTCGGCGGCCCACTTCAATTGGCGGGCGAGTTTGCCGCTGGAGCCCAGGTAGACGCCGGTACGCAGGCCGGTGCGGCGGATGGCCGCGGCCATCCGGAACGCGTCGGTGTGGTCGTCGCCGAGTGCGGTCACCGCGACGTCCAGCGTGGGCGCGGCCGGCTCGTTCGCGGCCGGCAGCAGCGGGAGGATGCGCTCGATGCCCAACGACCCGCCGCACGCCGGGGTCTGCGCGCCGGCGGACATGCCGGCGATCAGGCCGTCGTACCGGCCGCCCGAGGCGATCGATCCGGGCACGTTTGGCGCGGTCACCTCGTAGATGACGCCCGTGTAGTAGTCGAGTCCGCGCACCAGGTTCGGCGCGAAGCCGATGCGCCGCGACGGGACGGTGTCGGACAGCAGGTCGAGCAGGCGGTCGACCTCGGCCAGGCCCGCCTGTCCGATCGTGCTGTGCGTCAATTCCTTGCGGACGCGGGCGACGGCGTCGGACGCGGTGAGATCGGCGACCAGGTTGCTCGCGGTCGACGCGGGAAGGGCGCCGCGACCCTGGGACAGTTCCGCCACGACCGCTTCGGGGCGGAGCTTGTCCAGCTTGTCCAGCGTGATCAGTACGCTGCCACCGGCCTCGGCCGGCACCCCGTAGACCTCCAGTAGGCCGATCAGCACCTTGCGCGAGTTGACCAGGAACCGGAACTCGGGGACGCCCAACGTCTCCAGCGCCTGGTACAGGGCCGACACGACCTCGGCGTCGGCCAACGGGGAGGCCGACCCGACGATGTCCAGGTCGCACTGCACGAACTCGCGGAACCGGCCCTTGCCCGGCCGGTCGGCGCGCCACACCGGGGCGAGCGCGTAGCGCTTGTAGGGCCGGGGGAGTCGGCTCCCGTGGCTCGCCACGACCCGCGCGAGCGGGACCGTGTGGTCGTAGCGCAGCGCCAGGTCCGCTTCGCCGGTCGCCTCGTGCTCGCCGCGCCGGAGGATCTTGAAGACGAGCTTGTCGCCCTCGTCCCCGTACTTGCCGGTCAGCACCTCCAGCCGCTCGAACGCGGGAGTGTGCAGGGGCTGGAAGCCGTAGCGGCCGAAGACGTCGCGGACGGTGGCGAACGCCCGTTCCCGGGCTGCGGATTCCGCGGCGAGGAAGTCCCTGGTGCCGGACGGCGGAAGGAAGCTGTCGGTTGCCATGCGGGGCAGGATCGCGCACGCCGGCGCGAGTCCGCACGCGATTTCGGCGCCAGCCGGGATGCCGCCGGCCCCGGCATCCGCACTCGGGGTGTGCGGGTGTCGGGGCCGGCGGGACGGAGGATCAGGGGATCAAGGGATCAGCAGCACCGGGCAGGTGGCGCGGTGGGCGACCGAGTCGCTGACGCTCCCCAGGAACAGGCTGGCCACGCCGCCGTGCCGGCGGGCGCCCAGGACGACGAGGTCGGCGTCGAAGGCGCGGGCCTGGTCCAGGACCGCGTTGGGCACGTCGCCGCGCACGGTCTCCTCGGTCCAGCCCTCGACGTTGCTCACGCCGGCCGCCTTGAGCGTGGCGACGGCGTCGGTGACCACCTTGGCCGCAGCGTCGGCGGTCTCGTCCTCGACGACACCGCCCATGCCGCCGCCGTCCACCACGTCCAGGGTCTGCACGTGCAGGACCCGGACGGCGGCTCCGCCGGCGACGGCCAGTCGAGCGGTGTGCGCCAGGACTTCGTCGGCTTCGGGAGTGGAGTCCACCGCGACCAGGATCCGCTGGTACATGTCGTGCACTTCCTTTTCCGCAGGTTTTGCAGTTGGTTCCGATGGTTATCGAACTATTGGTTCCGATGGTTATCGAACTATTTGTACTCGCTCGACCGAGTCAGGCCGCGGCCGGGATCGCCGGGGCACGGCCTGCCGCCGTCGGGGCGTCGTGCCGGTCGACCACGGCGAGCGTGCGGCGCGCGCCGAACAGCACGCCGGCGGCGATCAGGCAGGTCACGGTCGCGACCAGGAACGGCACGTGCACGTTGAAGTGCTCCTCCAACTTGGGCGCCAGGAACGGCGCCGCCGCGGCGGCGAACCAGCGCACGAAGTTGTACCCCGCGCTCGCCACGGGTCGCGGCGAGTCCGAGACTTCGAGCGCCATCTCGGTGAACACGGTGTTATTGATACCGATGAAGGCTCCCGAAACGATGACACCGGTCACAATGACGGCCTTCGACCCGAAGGCGATCACCCCGAGGTCGGCGGCGAACAGGACCAGACTCGCGGCCGCCACGTTCGCGGAGCCGAACCGGGCCTGGAGCCGAGGGGCGACCAGGACCGAGCACACGGCGAGCAGCACGCCCCAGCCGAAGAACACCGCGCCGCTGCGGTAGGGGCTCATGTTCAGCACGAACGGGGTGAACGCGAGCACGGTGAAGAAGCCGTAGTTGTAGAAGAAGGCGCCTGCGGCGGTGGTCGCCAGGCCCTTGTGGCCGAGGGCCTTCAGCGGGTCCAACAGGCCGATCCTGCGGGTGGGCCTGGGTTGTTCCTTGAGCAGCGCGACGATCAGCGCGAAGCCGATCGCCATCAGCGCGGCCGTGCCGTAGAACGGGTAGCGCCAACTGGCGTCGCCGAGCACCGCGCCCAGCAGCGGACCACAGGCCATGCCCAGGCCCAGCGCCGATTCGTAGAGCAGGATCGCGGCCGACGAACCGCCGCTCGCGGCACCGACGATCACGGCGAGCGAGGTGGACACGAACAGCGCGTTGCCCAGACCCCAGCCGGCCCGGAAGCCGACCAGCTCGCCGACGGATCCCGAGGTGCCGGCGAGCCCGGCGAAGAGCACGACCAGGGCGAGGCCGAGCAGGAGCGTGCGCCGGCCGCCGATCCGACTGGAGACGAAGCCGGTGACCAGCATGGCCACGGCGGTGATCAGGAAGTAGCTGGTGAACAACAGCGACACCTGACTCGGCGACGCGTCCAGCCCCTTGGCGATCGAGGGCAGGATCGGATCGACGAGACCGATCCCCATGAACGCGACCACGGCCGCGAGCGCGGTGGCCCACACGGCCATCGGCTGCTTCAGAATGCCGCCCTGCTGGGGGACGTGCTCGGCCCGGGTGTTGCCCCTGGTCTGCCCGCCGTCGGAATCGGACCGCATGCGAGACCTCCGCACTTCAATTCACTTCACTTCACGCGACGCGCACGATTTGTGTGCGGCGTTGTTGTTAGCTTCGCTAATAAATGTAGCCTACATCTATTGGCGGGACAAGATGTGCTCACACCCGAAGCGGGCGGGCGGCGGGCGGCGCGGCCTGGGCCGGCGGGGAGCGACGGGTGGGCGGCTTGGTTGGGTGCGCTGGGGGCTTTCCCGGGGGTGGGTCGGGTGTTCACAGGCGGCGGTTGCGCCTCGGTGGGCAGCGGGTGGCTCAGTGCTAAACGGTCGGCGTGGATTGGTGGAGGTGGGCCCGGTCCCACGGTCGCCGGTGGCCGGGAGCCTTGGGCTCTCCGGCGAGAGGTGGGTGTTGCTCGGCGGGAAAGGCGCCGGCAACGACGGAGCCGGAGGGGCGGTCCGGTGAGGTTCGCCGGGGAGCCTTTCCGGGTGGGTCGGGCCGTTGCGGCCGGCGGTCGCGCTTTGGTGGGCGGCGGGTGGCTCAGTGCTAAACGGTCGGCGTGGGTTGGTGGAGGTGGGCCCGGTCCCACGGTCGCCGGCGGTCAGGAGCCCTGGACTCCCCGGCGAGACGCGGGCGTTGCCTGCGGGGAAAGGCGCTGGCAACGGCGCGGAGAGAGGGCGGTCCGGTGAGGTTCGCCGGGGAGCCTTTCCGGGTGGGTCGGGCCGTTGCGGCCGGCGGTCGCGCTTTGGTGGGCGGCGGGTGGCTCAGTGCTAAACGGTCGGCGTGGATTGGTGGAGGTGGGCCCGGTCCCACGGTCGCCGGTGGCCGGGAGCCTTGGGCTCTCCGGCGAGAGGTGGGTGTTGCTCGCCGGAAAGGCGCCGGCAACGGCGGAGCCGGAGGGGCGGCCCGGTCAGGTCCGCCGGGGAACCTTCCCGAGTGGGCCGGGCCGTTGCGCCTGGCGGTCGCGTCTTGGTCGGCGGCGGGTGGCTCAGGGCTAAACGGTCGGCGTGGACCGGTGGAGATCGGCCCGGTCCCACGGTCACCGGTGGCCAGGGGCCCTGGGTTCCCCGGCGGACGCGGGTGTTGCTTGCCGGAAAGGCGCTGGCAACGGCGCGGAGAGAGGGCGGCCCGGTCAGGTTCGCCGGGGAGCCTTTCCGAGTGGGTCGGGCCGTTTCGGCGGGCGTTTCGGGGTGTGTGCGGGTGGAAGGGTTGCTGGTGGATTGGGCGGGTCTCGATCCGGATGGCGGGACGCCTTCGGGTCCGCTGTTTTGCGCTGACCTGCGGTTTTGTGGGACCGGCCGGCGGGAGTGGGGCCCGGGGCCGGTTTGTGTACTCAGGCGGCGGATTTCGCGTGGGGCATGGCTCTCGGTGGGCGTTTCGGGTCGGAGCCGCCGGGCGGAAGGCCGTCCGCGAGCCCGGAAAGTCACGACCCGGATCCCGAGACGGCTTTCCGCACCCGGGGTTCCGCTGACCTGCGGTTTTGTGGGACCGAGCGGCGAGAGCGCGTGCCGAGGGCCGGGTTGCGCACCCCGGCGACCGAAACCGCCCACTGCCGGCCCGCTTTTCTCTCCTCTCCCGCCACCGCCCACCCACCGCCCGCCGAAACGGCCCGACCCACTCGGGAAGGCTCCCCGGCGAACCTCGCCGGGCCGCCCTCTCTCCGCGCCGTTGCCAGCGCTTTTCCCGGCGAGCAACACCCGTGTCTCGCCGGGAGACTCAGGGCTCCTGACCGCCGGTGACGGTGGGACCGGGCTGATCTCCACCGGCCCACGCCGACCGTTTAGCACAAGGCCACCCGCGCCCAGCCCCACCAGGACGCGACCGCCGGCCGCAACGGCCCGACCCACTCGGGAAGGCTCCCCGGCGGACCTTGCCGGGCCGCCCTCTCTCCGCGCCGTTGCCAGCGCCTTTCCAGCCGAGCAACGCCCGCGTCTCGCCGGGGCATCCAGGGCTCCCGGCCGCCGGTGACCGTGGGACCGGGCTGATCTCCGCCGGCCCACGCCGACCGTTTAGCACAAGGCCACCCGCGCCCAGCCTGACCAGGACGTGACCGCCGGCTGCGAACGCCCGACCCACTCGGAAGCGCTCCCCGGCGGACCCGACGAAAGCACCCACCCGCTCCGCCGTTGCCAGCGCCTTTCCCGCCGAGCAACACCCACGTCTCGCCGGGGAACCCAGGGCTCCCGGCCACCGGTGACCGTGGGACCGGGTCGATCTCCGCCGGTCCACGTCGACCGTTTAGCCCTGAGCCACCCGCTGCCGACCAAGACGCGACCGCCGGCCGCAACGGCCCGGCCCACCCGGGAAGGTTCCCCGGCGGACCTCACCGGGCTCCCCTCCCGCTCCGCCGTTGCCAGCGCCTTTCCCGCCAAGCAACACCCACCTCTCGCCGGGAAACCCAGGGCTCCTGACCGGCGGTGACCGTGGGACTGGGCCGATCTCCACCACCCACGCCGACCGTTTAGCACAAAGCCACCCGCCGCCGACCAAAGCGCGACCGCCGGCCGCAAACGCCCGACCCACGGCAAGGCCCCCGGCGAACCCAACCGAGCCGTCCATCCGCCGTGGGCCGAGCGAGCGAGCGCACAGCACGTCGTGCGGTCGCCCGATCGGACGGTCGGACTCGCGCACGCGCGCCGTCCGACCATCCGCGTGCGAGCCGAGTCGGCTCTACGCCTCGCCCCATCCGTCGATGGCCACCTCGGGGCGCTCACCCGCGAGGTACCGCTCCAACGCGTGCAGGGTCGACGGAACGAAGTCGGTCGGAAGGTCGTCGGTGTTGACCCAGGCCACGGCCGAGTGCTTGCCGGGCTCGGCGTTGATCGGTTCGCCGTCCCATTCCTCCGCAGCGAAGACCAGGACGACGAACCCCTCCGGCGCTTCCGGGCTGTCCGCGCTGTGCGTCACATGGGCAAGGCGCAACGCCTGCGGCTTGACCTCCAGCCCCGTCTCTTCACGGAGTTCGCGAACTGCCGTGTGCGTGATGGGTTCCCCAGGCGCTCCCTTGCCGCTGGGCAGACTCCACATCCCGGGCGCGAACGCCTTTTTGCTGCCCCGACGCAGGAGTACGACTCGCTTGTTCGTCCGATCGTGCACGATGACCGAAACGGCGAGCATGACCATCAGATGCGGCTCTCGGCGGAACTCGTCGGGCACGCGCGCCTCCTTCCTCGTGGCGTCGGCGTCGAGCCGATCACGTGGCGAGCAGACCCCGCGCACGTTCGTCGAGGTTGGCCGCGCCCGGAACTCGTCGCCGCTTATAGGTCGTGAGGGTACGCCGCATGGCCGCGACCGCTTCGCGATGCCGTGATGATGCGACGCCACCGAGGTGGTCCATCGCCTCGCCCCATGTGGCGACGGCCTCATCGGCGCGGACCTGCGAGGCGAGCGATACCCCGAGATCGACGAAGGTGAGGGCGTGAATGCGGCGGAAAGCGGCTGGGTCGCGCTCGGACAGGGCGGCTCGGTAGTGCCGTTCCGTGTTGCGGTGATCACCGAGGTCCCTGAGGGTCCTCGCAGTTTGACTGGCCACAGTGCCCGAAGCCGGACCGGTTGCCGTGGCGTAGGACGGAGTCGGCTCGTCTGTGCGGGCCACGGCATCGGCCGCGAGAAGGAGTGCCCGCGCGGCCTCGGCGGGTCGGCCGGAGGCCGCACAGGCACGCGCGCGCGTTACGTACAAGACGGCTTCCATGCCTCCGCCGACGCGCCCCGATGCCCGCCGCAGTGCCTCGTTCGTCAGGTCCATGCAGTGATCGGCGTGCTTGAGATGAAGCGCTTGATGCGCCAGTACGCGCAGCATCCACGCACTGTGTCCGAACGGGTCCGCCTCATGGGCGAGCTGATAGGCAGTGAGGTAGTAGCGTTGCGCGGCTCCCTCGCTTCCAAGGTCGTGAAATTTCCAGCCCGCGAGATAGGCGAGTTCGGCCACCGCTCCGAAGGCGTCGCGTCGCACGACCTCGGAGGGGAACCGTCCGGACAACAGCGGGGCGGCGGTATCGGCGAGGTAGGCCGTCACCGTGGTCAGGCCATGGCCTCCGCCGTGACGTTCGTCTGCGGCGCCGAGTGCAGCGGTGACGCGCCGGATGGTGGCGACCTCCTCGGCGCCGATCGCGGTGCCCGGTCTGCGGGCCCGCAGCATGCGCGACACGGCATCGTGGTCGTAGGACAGCGCCGCGCCGATCGATGCGACCGTGAACGCCGCCACGCCGAGGAAACGGTCCCGCCGCATCCCGGCCCGGCCGAGATCTGCGGCGGCCGTGATCGGATCGACCATGAGCGGGTGTGAGTCCTCGGCCCGCGCAAGTCCGATCTCGATCAGGGTGACCGTCCGACCGATGCGTCTGGACAGCGCTTCCGCAAGGTATCGCCGAGTTCGGTTGCCCGGCTGCACACCGGATGTCCAATGCGCAATGGCCGACTTGTTGGTGTGTAGAACTTCGCCGTTCTCGGCCGCAATCGCCCGCACTGCACGAGCGAGCCGGTCGTATGTCCAGCCCGATTGGGCGATCACGTCCACAAGGGCCGTGTTCGGTGTACGTGCGTTCGCCATGGCTCCCGGATTCTGGGCTTAAACCCGTTAAACCGCGTGCGATCCCCATCGCGGTACCGACCGAGAGTGAAACTCGGTTGACTGATTGTCACGCCGTCGACGGGCGCGGGGCAGGCCGAACGTGAGATCAGTACCTCATCGTCAGGAGAGATCCATGGGTGTGCGCGAGGGCGAGAGCCGGATGAACATGAGCGTCTACCGTCTCTACCCCAACGGTGAACGCGAGGACATCAAGCCTCGCGAAGACTTCGAACTGGGTGACGCTTCAAGGTTGTTGCCACGACTGCGGAACGGCGAGCAGAGCGAGTCGCCGATGTCGCGGCCAAAGCCGTACTGACAACAACCGGAGGTAACCGGCATGTTCACGACCGATACCGCAAGCCCGGCTGCCGCGACCGGCGCGGTGGACCGGAATTTGGTTCGGATCGCGCGATGGGGAGCGCGGCATTACGGCAAGTCGTTTCGCGATCCGTATCGGGGAACCGTCGGCCGACTTCGCGAAGTCGAGGGCCTCCTGGCCGTGTTGCGGACCCGGCATGGGCTGGAAGTCGCCTGCCCGGTGCGGCACTTGGTGGATGCCGCCACCGGTGACGCGGCCCGCACGGTGTTGACCCCACACAGCAAGGGCGGGTGACTCCGTGCGCATGGAGGAGACCACCGATGCAGACAGGATGGCCGGGCGGATCCTGGCATATCGCTACCTCGGGGCACTGGTACACGAGGACGTTGGTGGCCCCACCGGGCGCGAAGGCGAACTGACCGCCGTCGACGGTCGACAGGCATGGGTACGAACCCGAAGCGGCATCGAATTCGTCGTACCGGTACGCAGGTTGGTGATCGACGCGTTGCCCGCGCCACGTCCGGGACAACCGGTGCGCCGCCGCGACACCGAGGACATGGTCGGCATCTACTTGTGCGCCCTTCCCGGACCGGACGGCCCGAGCGCGGTCGTACAGCGTTGCGGCGGCACACCGACACGGGTCGGCCATCCGGACGACCTGGTGCCCGACTATCCCACAGGCCCCATCACCTGGCCGCCTCCCCCATGACTGGCACACCGCCTCCGGGTACGGCGCCACAAGCTCCGAATTTCCCGCAGGCGCCACCCTGGCCGCCTCCCTGACGGGGGCTGGGGCGGCACCCCCGGGTCGGCACCCGCACGATCAACCCGGCTCGCGTCACTCCCACGGCCGGCGAATCACCTGGCCCGCCGGGGGTCTGTCTTTCCCTCCGTGACACCCGGTCCGCGCCGCATGCCCTGGTCGGAGCTCCTTCAGCCCTCCGTCAGTTCCGTGCCCGGGAGGCCGAATTCCTGGTTGAGGCGGTCCCAGAAGCCGTTGCGCAGAGCCCGGCGCAGGTCCTCGTGCGGGCGGAGCGAATATTGCAGCACGCTCTCCGCGTCGACGAGCAGGCCTCGGTCGATCGCCTGCGGCAACATCGGTCCCGGCATCAGGTCGGCCAGGTTCTCCCGGCCGCGTACCACCAGCCAGCGCTTGGCGATCTCCTGGCCGATCCGCCAGGCCTGGTCGGCGGTGGGCGGGCCGCCGGGCTGGAGGGTGATCGCGCCGGCGTGCGAGGGCGGCAACATCACCGGCGTCACGCAGGTCTCGCAGAATTCGCGGTGCAACATCCGGGTGACGTCGGCCTCCCAGACCAGCGGGTCGGCCTGGTTGGTGCCGTAGGCCGGCTCCACGCCCCACAGGTGCACCCGCACGCCGTAGGACTGGGCCGCCTCGACCGCCGAGACCAGGTCCTCGTCGCCGCTGATCACGACCGCGTCGTCGATCGCGTGGTTGCGCGCCAGGGATTCGAGGTCGCTGCGGATCAGCGAGTCGACGCCCTTCTGCTGGTTGTGCGCGTTGAGGTTGCCGAGCCGGACCTTGACGTCGGGCAGTTCGGCGATCTGGCGCTGCTCGACGGTGTGCACCCGCTCGCGTGCGCCGTCGTACCAGTACACCCGCAGCAGTCGACCCTCCGGGAAGACCCGGCGCGCCTCGTCGATCAGGCCGGTGATCAGCTGTTCGGCGTCCACCCGGAAGGCCCGGCGCTCGGCCGAACCGGCGACCAGCAGGCCCATCGCCGCGTAGACGTAGCCGACGTCGACGAACAGCGCGTGGGTGCCGAAGTGCAGGGGCGGTGAGACGGACTGGACCAGTACGGCCGGTCGGGTGAACGACTCCGTCAGGTCGGGCAGCACTCCGGGTGTGTCTTCGAAGCCCGCGACGGGGTGGTCCTCCAGCGGGCCGCCCTGCTCGGCGCCGAGGCCCTCGCCGGATTCGTGCACCACGGCACCGAAGGCGGCCGTCGCGCCCGTCCGGACGTCGTCCTCTCCCGGATCGTGCAAAGTCTCTCGTCCTCCCATGGCGGCTGCGCGTTCGGCGCCGGGTCGATGTGTTCCGACCGGCATTGTCCTATGCCGGTCGCCGTCGCGTCCTCGCTTGCCTTGCGCGCGATGTCGCGTCTTGCGTCACGTGTAAGCAGAGGAAAGTCAGGAAAGGAACATTTCAGTCACGGGAATGCTATCGGTGTGACTGCTGTTGTTCAGGACGGTGCCGGTTGTGACCCATGCCGGGTCAGGCTGATCCGTACGGATCCCGGTGCCCAATCCTTGTAGACGGGGTCGTGGCATTTTGCGGCCCCGTACGACTTCGGACCGGAGGGAAGGGAGACGCGTATGCGTTACCGAATCACCAACCTCAGCCGAGCCCAGGAAATGACCGGGTCCAACCCGGTCAACTGCGCCGTCGACATCGACACCGTGCAGGCCGCCCTGAAACGCGCCGAAGCGTTCGGCGAGCGCCTGTACATCCGTCCCGTCAAGGTGACGGACGCCGGCTGATCTGCGAATGCATCGAGGGCGCTTCCCCGTTTGGGGGAAGCGCCCTCGTCATGTCCGCCGGGACTCGGATCGGCCGGCTCAGTGCCCTCGGGCCACCCAGGCGTCGTAGTCCTTCGCCTCCGCGCCGATCGTGGTCTCGTCACCGTGTCCGGTGAGCACGCGGGTTTCCCCGGGCAGCGCCAGCAGGCGCCCCTTGATCGAGTCGAGGATCACCGGGAAGGACGAGAACGAGCGCCCGGTGGCGCCGGGGCCGCCCTTGAACAGCGTGTCGCCGGAGAAGAGCACGGCCGCCTCCGGCGCGTACAGGCACACCGCGCCCGGCGCGTGGCCGGGCGTGTGCACCACCCGCAGTCCGGTGCCCGCGACCTCGATCACCTCGCCGTCGGCCAACGCGACGTCCGGCGCGCGGTCCGGGTACACCGCGTCCCACAACATCCGGTCCTGCGGGTGCAGGTGGATCGGCGCGCCGGTGAGCTCGGCCAGCGCGGCGGCGGCGTTGATGTGGTCGTTGTGGCCGTGGGTGAGCACGATGCCGGTCACCGTACGGTCGCCGACCCCGGCCGCGATGGCCGCCGCGTCGTGCGCGGCGTCCACGATCACCACCTCGCGGTCGTCGCCGACGATCCACACGTTGTTGTCCACGTCGAAGTCCTGGCCGTCGAGCGAGAAGACGCCCGAGGTGACCACGTGGTCGATCCGCATCACAGGATCACCACCGAACGCAGCACGTCGCCGTGGTGCATCTTCTCGAACGCGGCCTCGACGTCCTCCAGGGTGATCCGCTCGCTGACGAACGCGTCCAGGTCGAAACGACCCTGGCGGTAGAGGTCGATCAGCATCGGGAAGTCGCGCGAGGGCAGGCAGTCGCCGTACCAGGACGACTTGAGCGCGCCACCGCGGCCGAACACGTCCAGCAGCGGCAGTTCGATGGTCGTCTCCGGCGTGGGCACGCCCACCAGGACCACGGTGCCGGCCAGGTCGCGGGCGTAGAACGCCTGCTTGTAGGTCTCCGGTCGGCCGACCGCGTCGATCACCACGTCGGCGCCGAAGCCACCGGTCAGTTCGCGGATCGCCTCGACCGGGTCGCCCGCCTTCGAGTTCACCGTGTGGGTGGCGCCGGCCCGGCGCGCCCACTCCAGCTTCCGGTCGTCCAGGTCCACCGCGATGATCTTCGCCGCGCCGGCGAGCCGGGCACCGGCGATGGCCGCGTCGCCGACGCCGCCGCAGCCGATCACCGCGACCGTGTCACCGCGCCCGACGTTGCCGGTGTTGACCGCCGCGCCGAGGCCGGCCATCACGCCGCAGCCGAGCAGGCCGGCCGCGGCCGGGTCCGCCTCGGGGTCGACCTTGGTGCACTGTCCGGCGGCGACCAGGGTCAGTTCGGCGAACGCGCCGATGCCGAGCGCGGGGCTCAGTTCGGTGCCGTCCTCCAGGGTCATCTTCTGCTTCGCGTTGTGCGTCGCGAAGCAGTACTGCGGCCGGCCGCGCCGACACGCGCGACAATCTCCGCACACCGCACGCCAGTTCAGGATCACGAAGTCGCCGACGGCCACCTCGGTGACGCCGTCGCCGACCGACTCCACGACACCGGCGGCCTCGTGGCCGAGCAGGTACGGGTATTCGTCACCGATGCCGCCCTCGCGGTAGTGCAGGTCCGTGTGGCAGACACCGCACGCCTGGACCCGCACGCGTGCCTCGCCCGGGCCCGGGTCCGGCACCACGATGGTCTCGATCGTGACCGGTGCGCCCTTGCTGCGCGCGACGACGCCGCGTACCGACTTGCTCATGTCCTCCGCCTCTCCCCAACCGCTTGATGATCCGCTCGCACCTTACGGCTTCGCTTCGATGAAGCCCCGGACCCCGTCCGCGCACAGTTGTACGGCGATCGCGGACAGCAGGAGGCCGGATAGTCGGGTCACCAGGACGACGCCGCTTTCCTTGATGATCCGGATGATGCCGAGCGAGAAACGCATGGTCAGCCACAACACCACGTGGATCGCCACGATCGCGGTCCACACGCCGATGTACTGGCCGCCGGTGTCCGCCTTCTGCACGCTGACGATCGCGGCCACGATCGCGCCGGGGCCGGCCAGGAGGGGTGTGCCGAGCGGGACGAGCGCGACGTTGACGTCCTTGTTCTCGGTCGGCTCCTCGGCCTTGCCGGTCAGCAGGGACAGTGCCACCAGGAGCAGCAGTAGACCGCCCGACACCTTCAGCGCCGGGATCGAGACGTGCAGATAGTCGAGGATCCTCTGGCCGAACAGGCCGAAGACGGAGATCACGCAGAACGCGACGGTGGCCGCCTGCCAGGCCATGCGCTTGCGCACGGCCTGGGGTCGGCCACCGGTGAAACTCAGGTACAGCGGGATGATGCCGGGCGGGTCCATGATCACGAAGAGGGTGACGAAGGACGAGCCGAAGATGGTGACGTCGAACCAGTTCATGGGGTGATGGGTCTTGCTCCTGTTGCCAGTTCCGCGATCGCCCCGTACGACTCCGGATCTGTAGTGTTTTCGCCGAGATTGATCGTTTTGCGGGTGCCATGGTAGTCACTCGAACCGGTGGTGATCAGCCGCAGGTCGCCCGCGAGTCCGCGCAGGTGCGCCCGCATCGCGTCGTCGTGGTCCATGTGGTCCACCTCGATTCCGGCCAGGCCGGCCTCGGCCAACTCGGCGATCGTGGCGTCCGAAACGGTCCGGCCACGCTTGACCGCGCCCGGGTGGGCGAACACCGCGGCCCCGCCCGCGCCGCCGATCAGCCGGACGGCATCGACCGCGTGGATCTCGTACTTCCCGACGAACGCCCGCCCGCCGTCCTTGAGCCACTGCGCGGTGAACGCGCCGGACACGTCCGCGACCACGCCCGCCTCGACCAGCGCGGTGGCCACATGCGGCCGGCCCACCGCGCCGCCGCCCGCGATCTCGCGGACCCGGGCCCAGGTGATCGGCGCGCCGAGTTCGCGGCAACGCTCGACCATCGCCTCGGCCCGGCGGACCCGGTCGGTGCGCACCAGTTCGCGGGCCCGGGCGAACTCCGGTTCGGTCGGGTCGAACAGGTAGCCCAGCATGTGCAGGCTGATCCCGCCCTCGGCCACACACGAGATCTCCGCGCCCCGGATCAGGGTCAGCCCGTGCGGCAGCGCCTCGGCCGCGGCCGTCCAGCCGGCGGTGGTGTCGTGGTCGGTGAGCGCGACCACGTCCAGGCCCGCCGCGCGCGCCTTGACGACCAGTTCGGCGGGCGTGTCGGTGCCGTCGGATGCGGTGCTGTGGGTATGCAGGTCGATGCGCACGCTGACCTCGTCTGCGGAGAGGGCCGATGGACCCTCCCGACCCTAACGACCTCGGTCGAGCGCCTTTGTGGGGCCGGCGTCGGGCGGCGCGGAGCCGGTGTCCGGCGGTTCAGAACTCCAGCAGTTGCGGGGACAGCGCGCCGCACGGCAACAACTGCAACTCGGCCCCGGCGTCGCGCAGATCGGTGAGCACCACGTCGTCGTAGACGAGATGGCCCGCCTTGCCCGGCCACAGGATCGCCCACAACCACAGGCCCATCGCCTCGCCCGCGAACACCGCGCGGTCGGGCGGCGCGTCGATCACACACCACAGCGGGGTCGGCCGGCCGGCCGCCATCACCTTCGTCGGCGCGGACTTGACGAAGTCGCCGCCCGGGTCGTGCCCGGTCAACCCGGCGTAGCGGGCGCCCAGTCCGACGCCCACCTCCTCGGCGATCAGCAACAGTTCGCCGCGTCCGCCCAGCGGCGCGGGACCCGTGCACGCCACCGCGACGGCCCGCGAACCGTCCCGATCGTCGCCCGCGTGCGCGACGCCGGTGTACAACCAACCGACCGGCAACGGCCAGGGCAACCAGACCGGAACCCGGGCGCGGCGCACCACCGCGTCCAGCGCCTCGACGCTGGGCGGCACGACCGGTTGCAGCGGGGGAACGGCGCCATGGATCTCGCACTCCCACGTCTGTGAGAACAGACCCGGAGCGCGGACCCGGCCGCCGCAGCGGGGGCAGCTCGGCTCGCCCTTCATAGGACAAGACGGTCCACTGCCCGGGGCCCCGCGTCAAGGACGATCACTCCTTCGGTGCGTTCACACCGCCGACCGGCGTACGGGAGGCGCGCGCCGCGCCGGGGTCGTGCGCCCTCGCGCTGCCGGCGCCGCGCGGTCGGCGACCGATCTCCCGTTGCACGTCGGCGCCGGGCACTAGGCTCCACAGGCATGCGGCTCATTCCCTGCGTCGGTGCGATCGTCCTCGATTCCGAGGGTCGGTTGCTCCTGGTGCAACGCGCGAAAATGCCGGGCAAGGGACAGTGGTCGCTGCCCGGCGGGCGGGTCGACGAGGGCGAGACCGACGCGGTCGCCCTCGCCCGCGAGATGGCGGAGGAAACCGGACTCCAGGTGACCGTGGGACCGCTCGTCGGGTCGGTGCTGCGCCGTGCGCCCGACGGTGGGACGTACGAGATCAGGGACTACGCCTGCACGCCACACGGCGGGGCGCTGCGCGCGGGCGACGACGCGGACGCGGTGCGGTGGGTGGCGACCGGTGAGCTGGGTCGGCTCGACCTGGTGGAGGGACTGCTCGACGCGCTGCGCGAGTGGAACGTACCGGGCGTGGCGTGAGCGCGGAGCACGCGCGGCTGTTGGTGGTCGGGTCGATCAACGCCGACCTGGTGGTCCGGGTGCGGGCGCACGCGCGGCCGGGCGAGACGGTGCTCGGCGACGACCTGGTCGTGCATCCGGGCGGCAAGGGCGCCAATCAGGCGGTCGCGGCGGCCCGACTGGGCGCCGACGTCGCGCTCGCCGGGCGGGTCGGCGAGGACGAGCACGGCCGGATGTTGCTCGCGACGCTGCGCCGGGAGGGCGTACGCACCGACGCGATGCGGACCGTGCCCGGCGCCTCGGGCGTGGCGCTGATCACCGTGGACGACGCGGGCGAGAACACCATCACGGTGGCGCCCGGGGCGAACGGGCGCTTCGGGCCGGCGGAGGTGGGCGACCTGGCCTCGGCGATCGAGGCCGCCGAGGTGGTCTCGCTCCAGTTGGAGATCCCGCTCGACACGGTGTGGGAGGTGATCCGACGCTGCGCCGCGGCGGACACCCGGGTGGTGCTGAACCTCTCGCCGGTCGTGTCGACGATGGTGTGGATGTCCTCGTCGGTGGTGCGGGCGTGCGATCCGCTGGTGCTCAACCAGCACGAGGCGAGCGCGACGACGGGCGGCAAGGACGCGCACGAGGCGCTGCGGAGCTGGCGTGCGGGGGGCGCGGGTCCGCGCTCGATCGTGCTCACGCTCGGCGGTGGCGGTGCGCTGGTCGCGGTCGGCGAGGCGGAACCGGTACATGTCGCCGCGCCGACGGTGGACGCGGTCGACACGACGGGCGCGGGCGACGCCTTCACCGGCGCGTTGGCGTGGCGACTGGCGGCCGGGGACGACCCGCTCACCGCGACCCGGTACGCGGTGCGGGTGGGCGCGGCGGCGGTGCGCCGGGTGGGGGCGCAGTCGTCGTACCCGACGGCGGCGGAACTGCCGTAGGACGTCGTCGTCCCGTGCGCGCAAACGGGCGGGCCGCGCCGTCCCTGGGCGACCCGCCCGCGCTCGGTGCGGGGGTGGTCGACCCCCGATCGGCGCCCGCTCAGCCGCGAACGATCAGCCCTCGATCAGCTCGGGGCGTCCGGGCTGATCGCCGCCACGCTCGGCCCCGTAGCTCTCCTTGGGCACCATGACCTTGCGCTTGAACACGCACACGAGCGTGCCGTCCTGCTTGTAGCCCTTGGTCTCCACGTACACGACGCCGCGGTCGTCCTTGGACTTCGACTCCCACTTGTCCAGCACCAGGGTCTGTCCGTAGATGGTGTCCCCGTGGAACGTGGGCGCCACGTGTCGCAACGACTCGATCTCCAGGTTGGCGATCGCCTTCCCGGAGACGTCCGGCACCGACATGCCGAGCAGCAGCGAGTAGATGTAGTTGCCCACCACCACGTTCTTGCCGAAATCGGTGGTGTTCTCGGCGTAGTTGGCATCCATGTGCAGCGGGTGGTGGTTCATCGTGAGCAGACAGAACAGATGGTCGTCGTACTCGGTCACGGTCTTCCCCGGCCAGTGCTTGTAGATCGCACCGACCTCGAACTCCTCGTAGTAGCGGCCGAACTGCATCTCGGTCCCCTCTCACCTGCGAAAACGTTGATTCTTCGGGCTGTGGTCCAGCACCGACCCGGCGGGTCCGGCTCGTGCCCCGGTGGGCGCGACACCCCATCGGGTACCTGCCGCAAGCGGTCAGGCGCCGAGGAGGTGATGCGCTCGTGGATGTCGGCGGTCACTTGGATCGAACGATGCCCGAGCCGGCGCAGGACTTCGAGGATAGGGAGGTCGCGGGTGGGTGCAGTAGGGGCCTGCCCGTGACGTAGATCATGGGTGGATCGACGTCGACGGGCGGCCCGGGGGATGCCCGGCAGGACCGGTCCCGCCTTGCCCCGCCGTTCGGCGTGGGTGTCTCCTCAGTCCTTGCGGGCCACGAAGTACACGTTGAGGAAGTCGCCCTCCAGCGAGTGGCTTCGGACGTGGGTGAAGCCGACGTCGGCGAGCGCGGCTCGGGCGGCCTGTTCGCCCCAGACGGTGCCCAGGCCCTCGCCGCCCTCGCCGAGCGAGACGGTCATGCAGTAGAAGATCGAGAACGTGTACAGCGCCGGCCCCAGCGGGTGGGCGAGGTTTTCCTCCAGCTTGCTGGACGCGGCGATCTCGCCCATCAGGAACACCCCGTCCGGACGCAGCGCGGCGGAGACGGCGGCCAACGTGCGACCGGGCCGGGCGAGGTCGTGGATCACGTCGAACGCGGTGATCAGGTCGTACGAGCCGAGCGGCTCGGCCGCGTCGACCACGGCGAACTCCACGTTGTCCAGGCCCAGTTCCTCGGCCTCGCGGCGCGCCGCGGCGATCCCCTGGACGGAGATGTCCACGCCGCGGATCCGGCTGCGCGGGAACGCCCGAGCCAGCACGTTCACCGCGTGCCCCTGGCCCGTCCCGACGTCCAGCACGTCGATCCCCGCCGTCAGCCGCTCGGTCAGCCCGGGTGCCAGTGGCAGTACGCCGTCCACCAGTGCCGCGTCCCAGACCCGGCCGGACTCCTCGGCCTGGAGCGCCTGGAATCGCGGGTAGGCCGAGTACGGCACGCCGCCGCCCTGCCGGAACGCCTGCACGACCTGCTGTTCGACCTCGCCCATCAGCGCCAGGTATTGGGTGATGCCGGCCAGGTTCTCCGGTCCGGCCGCGCGGGTCAGCGAGGCCGCGTGTTCGCGCGGCAGCAGGTAGGTGTCGTGGTCCGGGGAGTATTCGACGAAGCCGCCGGTGACCATGCCGCCCAGCCACTCGCGCACATAGCGCTCGGTCAACCCCGCGGCGCGGGCGATCTCGGCACTCGTCGAAGCCGGCATCCCGGCCATCGTGTCGAACAGTCCGCTCTGGTGGCCGATGCTGGTCAGAAAGGCCAGGCAGCCGTCGTCGATGATGTTGATCATGCGTCCCGCGAAGGCTTCCTGTCGCGCGGAATCGACGTCGATGAGCGTCATGGCAACTCCCGATCGGTCGGCTCGACGGGAGTCGCCGCAGGTGGCACGAACCGGCACGGGCGACGCCCGTGGTGAGTGAAATGTCTCCTATGTCACGCTACGCCCGATCCGTTCGTACCGTGAGCCGACGGCGCCCGGTCCGGCCCCGTCCCGGCTCAGGCCCGAGGCACGTAGGCCGCCACGCTCGCCCAGAAGTCGGCCAGCGCGGCGGCCGTGGCGGCCGGCGACTCCACGTTCGGGGAGTGGTGGGTGTCCGGGATCACCACGTGCGGTACACCCAGCCGGTCGGCCATCGCAATCTGCCAGGGCAGCGGCCACGCGTAGTCCTCGACGCCGGAGACCACGAGCGTGGGCAGGCCGGCGGCCACGAGCGCGGCGAGTTCGTCCACCAGGTCGGGTTCGGTACGCAGTTGTTCGGCCATTTCGAGCAGGCCCTCGGGCGTGGTGCCCAGCCACCGGGCGTGCACGAACGCGGCGATCGCCGGGTCGGCGGGCGGCAGCAGGCCGGCCTCCAGTTCCACGGCCCGCATCGCCTCCCACACCTCCTGGCGGGTGAGCGCCGGGAGCACCTCCTCCAGCATCAGCAGCCGGGCGACCTCGTCCGGGCAGATCGCCGCCGGGCCGGTGCTCATCAGGGTCAGTGAGGCCAGCCGCTCCGGCGCGTGCAGCGCCACCGAGCGGCACACCAGGCCGCCGAAGGAGTGGCCCACCAGATGGATCGGCTCGCCCGGGGCCACCGCGTCGGCGATCGCGAGCACGTCCGCCACGAGCGCGTCCCGGGTGTAGGCCGCCGGATCCGCCGGACCCTCGGTCTCGTACTGGCCGCGCTGGTCCACGGCCACGGTGTGGAAACCGCGCCGCGCCAGCGGGTCGCCGAGCGCGAGGAAGTCCTCCTTGCTGCCGGTGAAGCCGGGCACCAACACGGCGGTGCCCAGCCGCGGCGCGGCGCTCGGCGGGGTGGACTCCAGGACGGCGAATCGTCCGCGCCCGGTCGCCAGGCGACGGGAGCGGACGGTCCCGGGCAAGGTCAGAAAGCGTGGCGTACTCACACCTTCGAGCCTACTTACCCGCAGGTACGCCGACGGCCCCCGCCGCGAAGCGCGGACGTGATCGTCCACACTCCGCACCGGGGGCCGTCGACCCGATGGTGCGTTCGTCAGCCCTCGTCGGTCGCGACGGCGCCGGCCTCGGCGCCCTCGGGACGGCGCCGGGTGCGCCGGCGGCGACGGCGCGGCGCGCGCTCGCCGTCCGCGTCCGCGTCCCCGGTGCCGGCCGGACCGTCGACGGGCGCCGCCTGGGCCGGCACGGTCGAGGGCTCGACGAAGGTCGCGGTGATCGCGCCGGTCGCGGCGGCCACGACCGCATCGCCGGTCTCGGCGTTCACGCGACGACGACGCCGCGAGCCGGGGGCCCGACGGCGGCTGGGGTCGCTCGCCTCGGCGTCGGCCGCGTCCGGCCCGGAGGCGGCCGGCCCGGAGGCGGCCGGCCCGGACGCGGCGGGGCCGCTGCGGCTGCGCCCACCGTTGCCCTTGCGGCCCGAGTTGCCCCGGCTGTTCTTGCCGGTCTCGCCCAGATCCTCGACGTCCTCCGCGCCCAGACCCGCACGGGTGCGGTCGGCGCGCGGCAGCACGCTGCCCACGGTGGTGGGGATGTCCAGGTCGGTGAACAGGTGCGGCGAGGTCGAGTAGGTCTCGACCGGGTCGGCGAAGCCCAGGTCCAGCGCCTTGTTGATCAGGCTCCAGCGCGGGATGTCCTCCCAGTCCACCAGCGTCACCGCGGTGCCCGAGGCACCCGCGCGGCCGGTCCGGCCGATCCGGTGCAGGTAGGTCTTCTCGTCGTCGGGGCACTGGTAGTTCACCACGTGGGTGACACCCTCGACGTCGATGCCGCGGGCCGCGACGTCGGTGGCCACGAGCACGTCCACCTTGCCGTTGCGGAACGCCCGCAGCGCCTGCTCGCGCGCGCCCTGGCCGAGGTCGCCGTGCACGGCGGCGGAGGCGAAGCCGCGCTCGGCCAGCCCCTGGGCCAGGTCGGCCGCGGTGCGCTTGGTCCGGCAGAACACCATCACCAGGCCGCGCCCGTTGGCCTGCAGCACCCGGGCCATCAGCTCGGGCTTGTCCAGGCCGTGCGCGCGGTAGACGCGCTGCTGGACCGACTTGACGGTGGCGCCCAGGTCGTCCGGCTCGGAGGCGCGGATGTGCGTGGGGCGGCTCATGTAACGGCGCGCCAGGGTGATGATCTGTCCCGGCATGGTGGCCGAGAACAACATCGTCTGGCGGCGCGCCGGAAGACGCTCGACGATCTTCTCGACGTCGGGCAGGAAGCCCAGGTCGAGCATCTCGTCGGCCTCGTCCAGGACGAGCATCTTGACTTCGGACAGGTTCACGTGACCCTGGCCGACCAGGTCGAGGAGCCGGCCCGGGGTGCCGACCACGACGTCGACGCCCTTCTTGAGGGTGTCGATCTGCGGTTCGTAGGCCCGGCCGCCGTAGACGGCCAACACGCGCACGTTGCGCAGCTTGCCCGCGGCCTGGAGGTCGTTGGTGACCTGCACGCACAGCTCACGGGTGGGCACCACGACCAGGGCCTGCGGCATCCGACCGGCGACCGCACCGGCGGGCGCGCGGCCCGCCTCGATGTCGGCCGCGACGGTGATCCGCTGCAGCAGCGGGATGCCGAAGCCCAGGGTCTTGCCGGTTCCGGTCTTGGCCTGGCCGATCACGTCGTTGCCGGACAGGGCGACGGGAAGGGTCATCTCCTGGACGGGAAAGGCCTCGATGATGCCGAGTGCCTCAAGTGCCTCGGCTGTCTCCGAAAGTACTCCGAGTTCGCGAAAAGTTGTCAGGGGTCCAGCCTCTTCTGTGTGGTTGGGGGCCGTCTGTACCGAAAGCGGGTCGAGACCATGGCGCCCACGAAATTGCGGGGCGCGGCACGGGACCTCTCGCCTTCGGGCGGCCACCCGAGCGGGTCGGTCGGAGCCAGTCGTCCTCCGACCGGGCATCCGCGTTCACTACCACTGTACCCGGCGGCGTGCGGCCGGTGGGGTGATGCTCATTACTGCTTGTCCGGAGATGGGCGACTCCGCCCGGACGTGGTGCTCCCGTGGGCGCGGTGCGCTCACTACGCTGCGTACTTGTGAACACTGTGGCACTTGTCGACGGTGCGGCGGCGGAACGGACGAAGGGGTGGACATGAGCGAGCACGCGCAGCCGACCGGGGAGATGCGGGCCGCCGTGATCGAACTGCTCGGCGTACTCGCCTACGGCGAGATCACCGCCTTCGAGCGGCTCGCCGAGGATGCCAAGATGGCGCCGACCGTGGACGACAAGGCCGCGCTCGCCGCGATGGCGGTGGCCGAGTTCCATCACTACACGCTGCTGCGTGACCGGATCGCGGCGCTGGGTGCGGATCCGGCCGAGGCGATGGATCCGTTCATCGCGCCGTTGGACGAGTTCCATGTGCACACCGCGCCCGCCGACTGGCTGGAGGGCCTGGTCAAGGCGTATGTGGGCGATGGGATCGCGGCCGACTTCTACCGCGAGGTGGCGGCGCATCTGGACGAGGTCAGCCGGGATCTGATCGTCGAGGTGCAGCGCGACACCGGGCACGCGGCCTTCGTGGTCGACGCGGTGCGCTCGGCGATCGAGCGCGATCCCAAGGTGTCCGGCCGGCTCGCCTTGTGGGGTCGGCGGTTGATGGGCGAGGCGCTCAGTCAGGCCCAGCGGGTGGCCGCCGAGCGGGACGTGTTGTCCACGATGCTGATCGGCGGCGGCGCCGGACCCGGCTTCGACCTGGCCGAGATCGGGCGCATGTTCAACCGGATCACCGAGGCGCACCAGCAGCGGATGGCCGCGCTCGGACTCGCCTCCTGATCCGAAGGACGGAAAACCCGAGGGTGGGTGGATCCGCGTGCGGATCCACCCACCCTCGGGTGTGTCGGTGCCGATGCCGGCACCGATGTTCGGCCGTCGACCGCTCAGGCGTTGGCGCCGAAGCCGACCTTGCGCGCCGACGACTCGCCGATCTCGACGTAGGCGAGTCGGTCGGCGGGCACGATCACCCGGCGGCCCTTCTCGTCCGTCAGGGACAGCAGCTTGGACGTGCCCGAGAGCGCGTCGGCGATGGCCCGCTCGACGTCCTCCGGGTTGTCCGTGCTCTCCAGCACCAGCTCCCGCCCGGCGTGCTGTACGCCGATCTTGATCTCCACGGCTGTCCCTCCGGCCTTGAAATTCTGGAGATCGGCGCCGCGACACCCGCGGGCCGTACCTACCCCAGCAGGCTAGTCGAGAGCCGGGGTCACCGAACGCCATGACGGGTACGCCCAACGCGAACGCCGGGCGGGAACAAGATCGCCGGCCCGCCCGTCCGCGCAGGTCCGAGGGTCAGTGCGCCGGGTCGTCCTTGCGCGGGAACCGGGAGATGCCCCGCCAGGACAGCGACGAGACCAGCAGCGAGGCGGCGTCGCGCGGGATGGTCGCGCCGCGCGCGATCCAGTAGCGCGCGGTGACCTGCGCCATGCCGGTCAGGCCGATCGCCAGGAGCATCGACTCCTCCTGGGCCAGCCCGGTGTCCTCGGCGATGATCTTGCTCACCGCCTCGGCGCACATCTCGCTGACCCGCTCCACCCGCTCGCGCACCGCGCTCTCGTTGGTCAGATCGGACTCGAAGACCAGTCGGAACGCGCCGCCGTCGTCGTCCACGAACGCGAAGTAGGCGTCGACCGTGGCGGCCACCCGGAACTTGTTGTCGTGCGTCGACTCCAGCGCCCGCTGCACGGCCGCGAACAGGGCCTCGCAGTGCTGGTCGAGCAACGCCAGATACAGCTCCAGCTTGCCGGGGAAGTGTTGGTACAGCACCGGCTTGCTGACGCCGGCGCATTCGGCGATGTCGTCCATCGCGGCGGCGTGGTAGCCCTGCTTGACGAAGACTTCCTGGGCGGCGCCGAGGAGTTGCGTCCTGCGCGCGAGCCGGGGCAGCCGGGTACCGCGAGGGCGGGGATCCGCATCCTGGATGGCTGTCACGGGGCTCCTCAAGGTGTCGCTCAACGTGTCGCGGACACCGGATGATTCGGTGATCCGGCGAGTTTCTCCACCACGCCATCCTACTTTCGGGTAACCCAGGACGTAAGTTTCGTGGCGCAACGAAACAGGATCCCGCGCTTCCGGTAACCCCCGCAAGGGGGCGCGGGTGGTGCGCGCGAGGGCGTCGCGAGCCCCGCAGGGCGGCTCGTGCGGCGGCGCTCAGCGGTAGTCGTCGTCCTGGGCGTGCCCGACCCGGCGGCGCTGCTCGGTCGCGTCCGCGGGGTTCACCCCGTCCGGGACCGGCTCCCACACCGGGTCGCCCTCACCGTCGTCCGCCTCCACCGCGGTGTGTTGCTCCACCGCGTCGGGCACCGGAATCTCGGGGTCTCGGGCCGTGTCGTCGAAAACGGTGGCGTCACCGTCGGTGACGTCTTCGAACTCGGGGGTGTCGTCGATTCGGTTCATACGGCCTCCCTGCCCGGGTCGTCCGCCGCCATGCGGCGTTCTCCATGTCCATGATCCGCCCCGAATTCGTTGTCGCACCATCGGGATCGATGTCGAAACGTGATGCGCGAAGCGTTTACAGTGACGTCATGAACCAGGGCATAAGAGTCGAGACCGCCCGGCGCGACGAAGTCGGTCGGGGCATCCGCCCTTCCGTCTCAGTGATCATCTCGTAATATTGCCCACCGTGACGACCCTCAGCCCCGCAAGCGACGCCGACGCGACGCCTTGGCCTGCGCGTACGGTCGAAGTCGCCACCGACAGCGCGGTGGTGGTGCGCCGCGACGCGCGCCACGACTCCGACCTGCCGCCCGCGATGATGATCCACGGCCTCGGCGGCTCCTCGCTGAACTGGACGGAACTGGCCGCGGAACTGCGGTCGGATCTTTCCGTGGAGATGATCGACCTGCCCGGCTTCGGCCACTCGCCGCCGCCGCGAAACGGGGACTATTCGATCTCCGCGCACTGTCGTGCGGTCGAGGGCGCGATCCTGTCGCTGCGCAAGGGCCCGGTGCATCTGTTCGGCAATTCGATGGGTGGTGCGGTGGCCACCCGGCTCGCCGCCCGCCGGCCGGACCTGGTGCGCACCCTGACGCTGATCTCGCCCGCGTTGCCGGATCTGCGGGTGCGCCCCTCGGTGTTGCCGACGGCGGCGCTCGGGGTGCCCGGTGTGGGTCGTGCGCTGTTGCGACTCAGCCGCAGGATGACGCCCGAGGATCGCACCCGGATGTCGATCGCGATGATGTACGGAAACCCGGCGGTGGTCGGCGAGAAAGCCTTCGCGGACGCTGCGGCCGAGTACCGGCGTCGGCTCGAACTCCCGTACATGATGGACGCGTTCTCGCAATCGACCAGGTCGGTCATCGGGGCCTACCTGGAGCGTGGCGAGCGGGCGCTGTGGCGGCAGGCGGCCGAGGTGCGGGCGTCGACGCTGCTCGTCTACGGACGCCGGGACCGACTGGTCGACCCGCGCATGGCCAAGCGCGCGACCGAGACCTTCCCGGACGCACGACTGCTGGTGGTGCCCGACTCCGGGCACGTGGCCATGCTCGAACACCCCCGCGTGGTGGCCCGGGGTTTCCGCGAACTTCTCGACGGGGCCCTCTCGCCGTCGAACGTGGTGGGGTGAACGCAGACTCATGGGACGTCACTCGGGAACGCAGACGAGCGTGCAGTACGGCGGTGAGGGCCTGCCGGACGACGCCCTCTCCGGCGGATACGCGGCGGTGCCGCAACAGGTCGCCTACGGACAGGTCCACCAGGACGGCTACGGCGGCGGTTGGACCGACACCTCGTACGGCGGCGGCGGTCCCGAGCAGGACACCGGCTACCACGGCTACCCCGCGGACCCCGGCTACGGCGGCTACCCCGCCGTGCAGCAACACACCGGGAGCCACGGGTACGACGGCGGGCAGCAGCACGGCTGGGAGCACCCGGCGCCAGAGGCCGGCTCCGGCACCTGGGCGGTGCCCGGGACGATGCCCGGCGAGCCCGCGCACTGGGACGACCCGCTGGAGCCGTACGGCGCGCAGACCGGCTCGGTCGGCTACGCCCCGGACACGTTCGGGGTCGACACCTTCGGTGCGGACACCGCGCTGCATTCCGGCTCGTTCGTCACCGGCTCGTTCGGCGTGGACGCCTACGGCTCCGGTGGCTACCCGGCGACGAGTCCCGCGAACGACCTGTACGCGGCGGACGGCTATCCCAGCGGGATGCACGCGATCGTCGAGGCGCCCGCCGTGCCGAGTTACGACACCACCACGTTCGAGCCGCAGAGCTTCGTCGGCTACGGCTACGACGCCTCGGGCGGCTATCCGGCGGTGGTGCCGGTCGAGGATCCGTTGGCGGACGCGCTGTACGAACCGCCCACCGAGCCGGAGCCGGCGATCGGTCCCGGGGCCGGGCAGTACCCGATGGAGTCCGAGCCGTGGGCCGCGTCGGCTCCCGAACTCGACCTGGAACAGCTCTCGTTCGCGACCGAGCCGAGCGACGACCTGCCCGGTCCCCGGCACTCGGCGGACGAGGCGGAGCACGGCTTCGAGCCGGACACCGGAAGCATTGCGCCCAAGGGACGCGCACAGACCCGCAAGGCGAACCGGCCCGCGCCGCGCAAGGGTCGGCGCACCCTGGTCGCGGCGAGCGGCGCGGTGGTCACCGGTGCGGTGCTCGCCGGCGCGGTGGTGCTCCAGATGCCCGACGAGGGCACCTCCAGCCAGGCGTCCGGCGACGACATGGCCGCGCCGGACGCGGGCGGGCGGCCCACCGACCAGGCCGCGTCGCGCGGCTCGGACCGGGACCCGGTCGCCCAGGGCGGCGCCTCCTCGCTGCCGCTGCCGACGCCCGCGTCGCCGGTCACCACCGACCAGTTGACGCTGCGCTTCCCGCTCGACCCCAAGCTCGGCCTGAGCGGCAACTTCGAGGCGGTGCCCGGCAAGGAGGCCGCCCCCGGCGCCGGCCGCAAGTACACGTACGCGGTCGAGGTCGAGCAGGGTCTCCAGTTGGACGGCGCGCTGTTCGCCAACACTGTGCAGAAGACCCTGAACGACAAACGCAGTTGGGCCGCCGGCGGGCTCACCTTCGAGCGCACCGACAACTCGCCGAAGGCCGACTTCGTGGTGCGACTGGCCAGTCCGCAGTCGGTGCACAAGGCGTGCACCCCGATCGTGGGCGACACCAGCGCGGACAACGTCTCGTGCGACGCCTACGGCACCCGCTACGTGATGATCAACGCCTGGCGCTGGGCCCAGGGTTCGACCGCCTACGGCGACGACATCGTCGGCTACCGGCAGATGCTGATCAACCACGAGGTCGGTCACCGACTCGGGCACAACCACGAGAACGCGTGCGGCGCGGGCGGCATCGGCGCCGATCTGGCCCCGGTGATGATGCAACAGACCAAGACCCGGGTGGCGACCAAGGGCGCGAAGGCGGGCGAGACCTGCGAGGCCAACCCGTGGCCGTACCCGTCGGGCAAGCTCACCGGATAACCGGCCGCAGCCGGATCCGCCGGGCCGCCCGAGGGCGCCCGGCGGCCCTCGCGCGGGCGAATCTCACGGACCGGACCCGGTGCCCGGGAATCGGGACGAGCGTGGCACTGTTGCGGTAGGAAAAGAGCCGAGATAGACAGTCCGACCATCGGAGTTTCCGTGTCGCAGCTACCACCCCTGGTCGAGCCGGCCGCCGAGCTGACCGTCGACGAGGTCCGTCGTTATTCCCGCCACCTGATCATCCCCGACGTCGGGATGGACGGGCAGAAGCGGCTGAAGAACGCCAAGGTGCTCTGTGTGGGCGCCGGTGGCCTGGGGTCCCCGGCGTTGATGTACCTCGCCGCGGCCGGTGTCGGCACGCTCGGCATCGTCGAGTTCGACACCGTGGACGAGTCCAACCTGCAGCGCCAGATCATCCACGGACAGAGCGACATCGGGCGATCCAAGGCGGAGTCCGCGCGCGATTCGGTCAAGGAGATCAACCCGTACACCGAGGTCGTCCTGCACGAGGAGCGGCTCGAAGCCGACAACGTGCTGGAGATCTTCGGGCAGTACGACCTGATCGTCGACGGCACGGACAACTTCGCCACCCGCTACCTGGTCAACGACGCCTGCGTGTTGTTGAACAAGCCGTACGTGTGGGGTTCGATCTACCGTTTCGACGGCCAGGCCAGCGTGTTCTGGTCCGAGCACGGCCCGTGCTACCGCTGCCTCTACCCGGAGCCCCCGCCGCCCGGGATGGTCCCCTCGTGCGCCGAGGGCGGCGTGCTCGGCGTGTTGTGCGCGTCGATCGGGTCGATCCAGGTCAACGAGGCGATCAAGCTCCTGATGGGCATCGGCGAGCCGCTGGTCGGCCGGCTGATGATCTACGACGCGCTGGAGATGACGTACCGCACGGTCAAGGTTCGCAAGGACCCCGAGTGCGCGGTCTGCGGCAAGAACCCGACGGTCACCGAGCTGATCGACTACGAGGCGTTCTGCGGTGTGGTCTCCGAGGAGGCCCAGGAGGCCGCGCTCGGTTCGACCATCACCCCGCGTCAGCTCAAGGAGTGGCTGGACGCCGGCGAGAACATCGACCTGATCGACGTTCGCGAGCCGGGCGAGTACGAGATCGTCAAGATCCCGGGCTCGCGGCTGATCCCCAAGAACGAGTTCCTGATGGGCCGGGCCCTGGAGGAACTGCCGCAGGACAAGCGCATCGTGCTCAACTGCAAGACCGGGGTGCGCTCGGCCGAGGTGCTGGCCGTGCTCAAGAGCGCGGGCTTCGCCGACGCGGTCCACGTCGGCGGCGGCGTGATCGGGTGGGTCAACCAGATCGAGCCGGAGAAGCCGGTCTACTAGGTCCTCGGGTCGGGGCCGGCCGTGGGAGCGGCCCGGCCTTCGACCGAGGTGTGGTTCTCGAACGCCGGGCGGGCCGAACTTTCGGCCCGTCCGGCGTTTCTTGCCGCGGAGGGGCTTCAGATCGCCTGTTTGCGCTGCAGGTGGGTGAACGCTATCCAGCCGGGCAGGACCGGAAGCCAGAAGGTCAGGAAGCGGTAGAGCAGGACGGCCGCCGTCGCGGTCTCGAACGGCAGGCGCGCGGTGCTGGTCAGGCCCGCGATCAGGGCCGCCTCGACCGCGCCGATGCCGCCCGGGGTGGGCGCGGCCGAACCGATCGCGTTGCCGGCCAGGAAGACCACCGCGATCGCGGCGAAGTTGGCCGAGCCGCCGAAGGCCCGCACGCTGGCGTCCAGGCACAGGATGAAGGACAGCGTGAGCAACACCGTGCCGCCCAGCCCGGCCGCGAGCTTGGTCGGGGTCTGGAGCACGTCCAACAGCCGCGGCACGATCCCCGAGAACAGTTGCCGCAACTGCTTGACGATCCAGCGGCGCAGCGGCGGTACGGCCGTCACCAGCAGGGTCACCAGGGCCAGGATCAACAGGCCCGCGATCACCGCGCCGGACGGTGCGAAGGACGGCGTCTCGGCGGTGCCGGCGATGTAGCCGAAGAACGCCAGCAGGCCGACGTGGAAGACCAGGCCGCCCAACTGCGACACGCCCACGCTCGCGGCGGCCAGGGTCGGCGGGATGCCCGCCTTCTGCAGGTAGCGGGTGTTCAGCGCCACCCCGCTGACCGCCGGCGGCGCGACCAACTTCACGAACGAACCGGCGAGTTGCACCATGGTGGTGCGAAACAGCGACAGCCGTTCCGGGACGAAGCCGAGCAACATCAGCGCCGCACACACGTAGCTGAGCGAGGAGGCCAGCAGGCCGATCGCCGCCCAGCCCCAGTTCGCGCTGTTGAAGATCTCGCCCAGGTCGACGTGGCTGAGCTGGGACAGCAGGAAGTAGCCCGCGAACGCGCTGGCGACCACGGTGACCAGGGTGCGGGCCCGCACCCGCTCCAACTGGACCGGCTCGACCTCGGCCTGCGGGCGCAGCTCCAGGATCTGCTCCCGGATCCGGGAGAGCAGGTTCTTGTCCTTGCGCAGCACCGAGCGGGTGCTGCGGCTGAGCGCGACCTTTTGCAGCAGCGGCAGACAGGCCGCGACCGTGTCCGCGCCGAGCACCTCCGCGGCGGTGTGCACGGCGCGTTCCTCGCCCACCCGCAGGGCGATGGTGGTCAGCAGTTGGGCGGTGTCGATCCGCAACGCCAGGTCGCCGGAGGCGATCTCGCCGGCCCGCAGGTCCACCAGCCACGGCTGGCCGGTGCCGTCCACCAGGATGCTCTCGGCGACCAGCCGCCGATGGGTGAGCCGATGTGCCTGGAGCAGGCCCAGCAGCTTCCACAGCCGGGCCAGGAGCTCGTCGGTGAGTTCGTCGTCGTCGAGGGTGTCGAGGGTGCGTCCGGGCACGTGTGCGTAGGCCAGCAGCGCGGCGTCCGGGCCGACCTCGGTGGTGGCCACCAGGCGCGGTGCGCGTACTCCCGCGTCGGCGCACGCGTACGCCATCAGCGACTCCTGCTCCAGCGCGCGGCGCGTGGACAGCACGGTGCGGCGCTGGGTGACCCCGCGCAGCACGAGTCGACGGTAGAAGCGGTAGATCGCGCCGGACGCCTGTTGGTCGCGGTCGAGCACGGTCACGTCCAGCATGCGCTCGTCGGCCAGCCGGACCGCGTAGCGGCGGGTCTCCTCGGGACCGTCGTCGGTGCGTACGCAGGACTGCGCGACCAGGCCGAACCGGCGCAGCGCGGCGACCACCGACTCGGCCGGCGGCCGGGTGTTGGGCAGGCCGACCGCGTACAGCGTGGCGTAGGCGATGGTGCGGCCGAACAGCACGCTGGTGAGCAGCGCGACGGGGGTGGTGTAGCCGCCGACCAGGACGGTGGCCGCGTTCAGCAGGAGCAGCGTCCAGACCACGAGTTGCCAGCGCGGCCGGCGGACCAGGCCGACCGCGGTGACGTAGGCGACGATCGGCGCGAGGTAGCCGTGCACCGGGTCGGTCCAGCCGGTCTGTGGCAGCGGCAGCGGGCGGGTCAGCGCGTCGCGCAGCGCCTCGGGGCCGGGGCCGGTGATCCACCAGTCCAGGCCGAGCGAGGCCAGGTAGGTCACCGCGGCCGCGATCACCCCGTCGGCGACCCGCAACCCGTCCCGGCTGACCAGGCGTTCGATCCCGTAGGCCACCGGCACCACGAGCACCGCGACGGCGAACACCCCGCCGGAGAGGTTGAGCAGCAGGTGCGGGGTGCTGTTCTGGGCGCCGCGGACGATGTCCGACTCCAGGCCGGAGGTGGTCTGTCGGGCGATGCTGGCCAGGAAGAAGACCACGCCGAGGGTGAGCACTCCGAGCAGGACTCGGATCAAATCGGACGATCGGTGCACCCGCAGCGGTTGTGAGGGCTCGACTACGAGGGCGCGCCCGTTCCCGGGGGCACCCGTTGCGATCGTTGCGTCACTCTCTCGTATCACCCGTCACCACCGCGTCGATGGTGCCACGACCCGCGGCCGGGATTGCGCCCGGCCGCGCCGAAGCGCGGCCGAAAGGGGTTCGGCACGCGTGCCCCCCGTGTCCGAGGACTCTGTCACCATGTGCGGATGAGTGACCCTAACCCCTTCGCCGAGCGGGTTCTCGACCTGGTCGAGCGCATCCCGCCCGGGCGGGTGATGGCCTACGGGGACGTTGCCGAGGCCCTCCAGGAAGGCGGCCCCCGACAGGTCGGCCGGGTGATGGCGTTGTACGGCGGCGGGGTGCCCTGGTGGCGGGTGGTGCGCGCGGACGGCTCGTTGCCGCCGAGCCACGCGGTGCGCGCGCCCGGGCACTATCGGGCCGAGGGCACGCCGCTGCGTTCCGGCGGCGAGCGGGTGGAGATGGGTCGGGCGCGCTGGATACCGGAGCCCGACGAGGTGCCCGCCGACCGGGAAGTTCCACCGGGCGCCTGACCTTCACCGGGCCGACCCGGCGTGGCCGCGCCGCGGTGTGCTCCCCGTGTGCTTCCGGGACGATCGGGCCGGATGTGATCTGATGGGCACCGGCCGCGCCCTGCCGACCGGGGCGCGGCCGACCCACCCGGAGCGATCCACGCGCCGGGGCCGCGACCCGTTCGTCGCCCGGCCCGGCCCGTGCACCCACCAGGATTCGACGGCGACGCGAAGGCATTCTCGGCCAGATGACCACCCCGACCCCGGCGTATCGCCTGCGGCGCACCCCCGTGGCCCCGCCCGCGCCCGTGATCCCCGACGACTACCAGCGCGCCGTCGTCGAGCATCGGGGCGGGCCGCTGCTCGTGTTGGCCGGTCCCGGCACGGGCAAGACCACCGTGCTCGTGGAGGCGGTCGCCGCGCGGGTGGCGCGGGGGGTCCGACCGGAGGAGATCCTGGTCCTGACCTTCGGTCGCAAGGCGGCGGGCGAACTGCGCGACCGGCTGACCGCGCGGCTGCGTGCCGCCGGGGCGCGCACCGCCGCGGTGCCGACCGCGACCACGTTCCACTCGTTCTGCTACGCGCTGGTGCGCGAGCATCAGCCCGCCGAGTTGTTCAGCTATCCGCTGCGCCTGCTCACCGGTCCCGAGCAGGACGTGTTCGTCCGCGAGCTGCTCGCGGGCGGGGTCGAGGAGGGCAGCCAGAGCTGGCCCGCGGAGTTGCGCGCGGCGGTGGGCACCCGGGGGTTCGCGGACGAGGTGCGCGCGGTGATCGCCCGCAGCCGCGAACTCGGGCTCGATCCGGACGCGCTGGCCCGGTTCGCCCAGGACACCGGGCGTCGGGACTGGCGGGCCGCGGCCGACTTCCTCGCCGAGTACCTGGACGTGATCGACGCCCAGGGCGTGGTCGACTACGCCGAACTGGTGCACCGCGCGGTGCTGCTCGCCGAGCGGCCGGAGACCGCGCAGGTGTTGCGCGGGCGCTACAAGGCGGTGTTCGTCGACGAGTACCAGGACACCGACCCGGCGCAGGTGCGCCTGTTGGCGGCGCTGGCCGGGGACGGCCGGGACCTGATCGCGGTGGGCGACCCGGACCAGTCCATCTACGCGTTCCGCGGCGCCGACGTGAACGGCATCCTCGACTTCCCGCACCGCTTCCCCAGGGCCGACGGCGAGCCCGCCGACATCGTGGTGTTGCGCACCTCGCGCCGGGCGCCGGCCGGGCTGCTGGCCGCGTCCCGGGTGGTCACCCAGCGCATGCCGCTGAGCCGGTTGCCCGGCGATCGGGTGCGCGCGCACCGCGAGTTGATCCCGTCGGTGTCGGGGGACCGGGATCCGAGCCGGGTCGAGGTGTACACGTATCCCACGCCCGGCGCCGAGTTGGACAACACCGCCGACATCCTGCGCCGTGCGCATCTGGAGGACGGGGTGCCGTGGGGCGAGATGGCGGTGCTGGTGCGCTCCGGCGCCCGCTCGATCCCGGGTCTGCGGCGGGCGCTGTCGGCCGCCGGGGTGCCGTTGGAGATCGCCGGCGACGAACTGCCGATCGCGGCCGAGCAGGCGGTGTCGCCGCTGTTGACCGCGCTGCATGTGGCGGCGGAGCCGAGCGTGCTGGACGCGGAGACCGCGCGCGCGTTGTTGCAGTCCCCGCTGGGCGGCCTGGACGCGGGTGATCTGCGGTTGCTGGGGCGGGCGTTGCGGGCCGAGGAGCGGGCCGCGTCGGGTGCCTCGGTGACCAGCACCCGGCCGTCGGCCGAGCTGATTCGCGACGCGCTGGCCGAGCCGGGGCAGTTGGTCGGGATAGAACAGCGGGTCGGGGGCGGGGCGTTGCGCCTGGGCCTGCTGATCGGCAAGGCGCGCGCGGTGCTGGCCGGCGGTGGCAGCACCGAGGACGCGCTGTGGGAGTTGTGGCAGGGCACGCCGTGGCCGGGGCGGCTGGAGCGGGCGGTGCTGCGTGGCGGTACGGCCGGGCGCAACGCGGACCGCGACCTGGACGCGGTGGTGGCGCTGTTCGAGGTGGCCGCCAAGGCCGAGGAGCGGGCCGGCCACCGGGGCGCGCTGAACTTCCTGGCCGAGCTCAAGGCCCAGCAGATCCCGGGCGACCGGCTCGACGACAGCGCGCTGCGCGGCGAGTCGGTGCGGCTGCTGACCGCACACCGGGCCAAGGGTCTGCAGTGGCGCCTGGTGGTGGTGCACGGGGTGCAGGAGGGGCTGTGGCCGGACCTGCGCCGGCGCGGCTCGCTACTGGAGGCGGACCGGATCGGCTCGGACGGCCTGGCCGAGCCGCTGTCGCCGGGTGCGCTGTTGGCCGAGGAGCGGCGGTTGTTCTACGTCGCGGCCACCCGGGCGAAGGAGCGGCTGGTGGTGACCGCGGTCGACTCCAGCTACGACGACGGCGATCAACCCTCGCGGTTCCTGGAGGAGTTGGGCGTGCCGCCGGTGGAGGTCAAGGAGCGGCCCAGGCGTCCGCTGTCCACCTCCGCGCTGGTGGCCGAGTTGCGTTCGGCGGCGGTGGATCCGCTGGCACCGGCCGTGCTGCGTCGGGCCGCCGCGCGCCGGTTGGCCGCGCTCGCGGATCTGCGCGACGACGAGGGGCACCCGCTGGTGCCGAGCGCGCATCCGGACCGGTGGTGGGGGCTGGTGGAGCCGACCGACCCCGGCGTGCCGATTCGGGATCCGGGCAGCGCGGTGCGGTTGTCCGGCAGTTCGGTGGCCAAGGTGCGCGACTGCGCGCTGAGTTGGTTCCTGGGCAGCGAGGTGCACGCGGACTCGCCGCGTTCGGCGGCGCTGGGCTTCGGCAACGTGGTGCACGCGCTCGCCGACGAGGTGGGCACGGGCGCCACCTCGGCGGAGTTGCCGGTGCTGATGGACCGGCTGGATCGGGTCTGGGACGCGTTGGCGTTCGACGCGCCGTGGCAGTCCGAGCAGCAGAAGGACGAGGCCAGGACCGCGCTGGAGCGGTTCCTGTCCTGGCACACGCACGAGCGGCACCGGGTGGTCGCGGCGACCGAGCACGGCTTCGAGGTCGAGCTGACCGCGGGCGAGTACCGGGTGCTCATCCGGGGGTCGATGGACCGGGTGGAGCGCGGCGAGGACGGGCTCGCGTACGTGGTGGACTTCAAGACCGGTCGTCGGCCGCCGACCCGCAGCGAGATCGAGGAGCATCCGCAGCTCGCGGTGTACCAGGTCGCGGTCGCGGCCGGCGCGCTCGACGAGGTGCCCGGGTTCGAGGGCGGCCGGCCCGCCTCCGGCGGCGCCGAGCTGATCCAGTTGCGCTCGGCGGACAAGGCCGATCCCGAGCAGCCGCTGGTGCTGGACCAGGCGCCGCCGCTGCCCGAACCGGACGGCGGGACGTGGGTCGGCGGGCTGCTCGCGGATGTGGCCGGCCGGATCATCGGTGAGCGCTTCACCCCGAGCACCGGCACACACTGCGACCGATGCGACTTCCGCAGGTGTTGCAGCGCGCGTCCGGAGGGACGGATGACGGTCGAGTAGCCGGTCCCGCCGGCCGGTTCCGGCGCGTCGCACCTTCGCTTTTCCCCAGCAAAACCGTCCATATCGGGGCGGTTGATCATGCATTCTTTGCCATAGCCATACTCGTCGCAAGCAACTCCAGTCCCCGAATCAAAGGAGTTTCGTGCGCACTTCACGCATGGCCATGATCGTTCCCGTCGTTGCCCTCGCCCTCGCCGGGCTGACCGCCTGTGGCGGCTCGGACGAGAAGTCGAACGCCGGCACCGACGCCAAGGTGTTGGCCGACGAGGCGCAGAAGCTGCTCAAGTCGGTTGCCGACTACAAGATGGTCGGCAACGGGCAGGACGAGGAGACCAGGATCGAGTGGGACCTGTGCATCCGCAACGGTGCGGACGTGCAGGGCAAGATGGTCATCGACGGCAATCCGGTCGAGATGATCATCGTCGGCAAGGACCAGTACATGAAGGCCGACGCCGCGTTCTGGAAGAAGTCGATGGGGGAGAGCGTCCCGCCCGCCGTCCTGGACCAGGTCGTGGGCAAGCTGGCCGGCAAGTACATGAAGACCCCGGTCGACGACGAGGACTCGTTGGGCAACATGACCGACTTCTTCGACGGCTCCACCGACGGGCTGACCAAGGGTGAGCCGGTCAAGATCGACGGCTCGAAGGTCATCCCGCTCAGCAAGAAGGACGAGGAGGGCGACACCGTCACCCTCTACGTCCAGGAGAAGGGCAAGCCCTACCCGTTCATGGTCAAGTCCGAGGGCAAGGGCAACGCCACGATGAAGTTCACCAAGGGCAAGAGCAAGTGCGAGCCCACCGCGCCCGCCGAGTCGGTGACCCAGGACGACTTCAAGGACGTCTGATCCGCCGCACCACCTCGCGGCACACCGCCCCGCACCGCGACCGTCCCTGTCGCCGTGCGGGGCTAGTGTTCCTCCGGTGCACGCCGTACTGACCGACCCGGACGACCTGTGTCGCCTCCTCGGGATCCCCTTCACGCCCGAGCAGCTCGACGCCGTGCTCGCCCCACTGGGCCCCGGGGTGATCGTGGCCGGCGCCGGATCCGGCAAGACCACGGTGATGACCGCCCGCGTGGTGTGGCTGGTGGGAACCGGCGCGGTGCGCCCCGACCAGGTGCTCGGCCTCACCTTCACCAACAAGGCGGCCGGCGAGCTGGCCCAGCGGGTGCGCAAGGCGATCGGGCAACTGCGCGGCGGGGAGATCCCGGCCGACGAGGACGCGGGCGAGCCGACCGTGTCCACCTACCACGCGTTCGCGGGCCGGCTGCTCCAGGAGCACGGCCTGCGGATCGGGTTGGAGCCCTCGGCGCGGCTGCTCGCCGATGCGACCCGCTACCAGCTCGCGGCCCGGGCCGCCCGTACCGCACGCGGCCCCTTCCCGACGCTGACCGGCCGGCTGCCGGACGTGGTGTCCTCGGTCCTGCACCTGGGCGGCGAACTCGCCGAACACCTGGTCTCCCCCGAGCGGCTCCAGGAATGGGATCGGGCCTTCGTCGCCGACGTCGAGGCCGCCGCCAAGCCCTCCGCCGCCGCCCGCAAGGCCGCCGACGCGGCCCGCAACCGGCTCGACCTGACCCGCCTGGTGGACGCGTACGGGCACGCCAAGAGCAGCCGCGACCTGCTCGACTTCGGCGACCAGATCGCCTACGCGGCCCGGATCGCGGGCGAGCGGCCCGAGGTCGGCGAGATCCTGCGGGACACCTACCGGGTCGTGCTCCTGGACGAGTACCAGGACACCTCGGTGGCCCAACGCGTGTTGTTGCAGGGGCTGTTCGGCAACGGCCACCCGGTCACCGCGGTCGGCGACCCGTGCCAGGCCATCTACGGCTGGCGCGGCGCCTCGGTCGCCAACATCCACGACTTCCCGGTGCATTTCCCCGGCCGCGACGGCGCCCCCGCGGCCCGCTACGCGCTGTCCGAGAACCGGCGCAGCGGCGGCCGGATCCTCACCTTCGCCAACGACCTCTCCGCCCCGCTGCGCACCCCCGAGAGCGGGGTGGAGGCGCTGCGCCCGGGACCCGGCGCGGAGCACGAGGGATGGGCGGTCGCCGCGCTGCTGCCCACCCACGCCGCGGAGATCGACTGGCTCGCGGACCGGATCAAGACCGCGATCGGCACCGTCCTGGACAAGGACGGCGACCCGATCACGCCCGGCGACGTCGCCGTGCTCGCGCGCACCGCCGCCGACTTCGCGGACATCCACGCGGCCCTGGTGCGGCGCGACGTCCCGGTCGAGGTGGTCGGCCTGTCCGGGCTGCTGCACCTGCCCGAGGTGGCCGACCTGGTGGCCGTGTGCGAGGTGCTCGACGACCCCACCGCCAACTCCGCGCTGGTGCGCCTGCTGGCCGGGCCGCGCTGGCGGATCGGCCCGCGCGACCTGGCCCTGCTGGGCCGTCGGGCCGCCGAACTGGTCCGGGTCGACCGGGCCGGCGCCGACGACGCCGACGCGCGGCTGGAGGAGGCGGTGGCCGGGATCGACCCCACCGAGGTGGTCTCGCTCTCCGACGCGCTCGCCGACCCGGGCGAGGAGTACGCGTTCTCGGCCGAGGCCCGCCGCCGGTTCGCCCGGGTGGCCACCGAGATCCGCGACCTGCGCCGGCACCTGGGCGAACCGCTGATGGACCTGCTGCACCGGGTGCTCGCGGGTACCGGCCTCGAAGTCGAGTTGTCCGCGTCGCCCGGTGCGCTGGCCGCCCGCCGCCGGGAGACGCTGCACGCCTTCCTGGACGTCGCGGCCGGTTTCGCCGACCTGGACGGCGACCCCTCGCTCACCGCGTTCCTCGCCTTCCTGCGCACCGCCGCCGAACACGACAAGGGCCTGGACGGCAGTCTGCCCACGGCCGGCGACTCGGTGAAGGTGCTCACGGCCCACAAGTCCAAGGGCCTGGAGTGGGAGGTGGTCGCGGTCCCCGGGCTGATCGAGGGGGTCTTCCCGAGCGTGCGCACGCAGAGCAAGTGGATCACCAACGGCAAGGCGCTGCCGCATCCGCTGCGCGGCGACGCGGCCGCGCTCGCGGTGTTGCCCGACCTGACGCCCAAGGGCTTCAAGGCGTTCGACGCCTCGATGCGCGAGCATCAGGCGACCGAGGAACTGCGTCTGGGCTACGTGACCTTCACCCGGCCCAAGCAGTTGCTGATCGCGTCCGGGCACTGGTGGGGGCCCACCCAGAAGAAGCCGCGTGGGCCGTCGATGTTCCTCACCCGACTGCGCGAGCACTGCCGGGCCGGCAACGGCGCCGTCGAGGTCTGGACCCCCGAGCCCGCCGAATCGCTCAACCCGTATCTCGCGGACACCGTCGAGCACGCCTGGCCGCTGCCGCTGGACGCGACCGCGCTGGTGGAGCGCCGCCGCGCGGCCGACGCGGTGCTCGCCGAACTGGCCCGGCGCGAGGCGGCCCGGCGGGTCGACCACGCGGTGCAACATCCGTCGGTCGAGCCCGAAGCCGAAGCCCTGCCCGGGGCCGACGCTCGGGTCGAGACCGAGCCCGAGGCCGAGCACGCGTCCGGGGCCGGTTTCGGGCCGGCCGACGACGAGCAGGTGCCGGTCGAGGTCTACGACGCCTACGTCCCGGCGGATCCGGAGGACGCGCCGCCGCCCGAGGACGACGCCGGGCCGCCCGACCTCGACCGGGGCGCGCGCGGGCACGAGGACCCGCTCGGGCGCCGGGCCGAGGTTCGCGGCCCCTCCGACGAGGTACGCGCCGGCCACCCACCGGTCGAGGGCCCCGCGGCCGGCGCCGGCGACTTCGACCCCACGCCGGACGAACTGGCCCTGATCGAGTCGTGGGATCGCGACCTGGTCCGGCTGGCCGAGGAACTGCGCCGCGGCCGATCCGGGGTGCGCGAGGTGCCGCTGCCCGCGACGTTGTCCGCGTCCCAGATGTTGCGCCTGTCCAACGACCCGGACGGGCTCGCGCGCGAGCTGGCCCGGCCGATGCCGCGTCCGCCCGCCCCCGCGGCCCGACGCGGTACCCGCTTCCACGCGTGGGTCGAGTCGTTGTTCGGCGAGCGCCCGCTGCTCGAACCCGACGACCTGCCGGGCGCGGCCGACGAGGAGATCACCGACGAGGCGGACCTGCTCGCGCTCCAGGAGGCGTTCCTGCGCACCCCCTACGCGCAGCGCGCCCCGTACCGGGTGGAGGCACCCTTCCAGCTCTTTCTCGGCGGCCGGATCGTGCGCGGCCGGATCGACGCGGTCTACCGCGAGGGCGACGGCTTCGAGGTGGTCGACTGGAAGACGAACCGGGTCCAGAACGCGGACCCGCTCCAGCTCGCGGTCTACCGGCTGGCCTGGGCCGAGTACGCCGAGCTGCCGATCGAAGACGTCTCGGCCGCGTTCTTGTACGTGCGCACCGGGGAACTCGTTCGGCCCAGGGGCCTGCCCGGTCGGGACGAACTGGAACAGCTCTTCACGGAAGCCGACGAATCGGGCCGACACCCGGGCTCTTGATCCCCACGAAACCCGGTACGGGTGACGATGGGCCCGATGCGGCCGGTTTCCGACACTCGTATGGTTTATGAGGGTCGGCTAGGACGGCGAACTTCGAACGGGACGGGAAACGGCACCGGTGCGCGGAACAGCACAGACGAGGCGGGCATTGCGGTTCGTCGGCGTTGCGGGCGACCGTCCGTTGCTCCCGGTGATCGACCTGTTCCTGCGCCTGCTGCCGTTCCTGGTGATCCTCGCGGTCGTGGTGCTGGCCGCCGCGACGCCGGAGAACGTGCACGTGGGTCCGCTGCTCGCGGTCGCACCGGCGCTGTCCGGCCTCACCCAGACGGCCCCGCGCGGGCCACTGGTCACCGGGGCCGTCGCGGCCCTGGTGTCGGTGACGCTGACCGCGCTCAACCAGGGCCGAGGCGGCGGCGAGCCGTTCATCACGCTCATCTCGATCGCGCTGGTGACCACCACGGCGTGGGCCGGCGTGCATGTGCGAATGCGCCAGGAACGCACCATCGAGGAGGTGCGCAGCGTCGCCGAGGCGGCCCAGGAGGTACTGCTGCCCCAGGTGCCCAGGAGCATGGGCCCGCTCACCGTCGGCGTGCGCTACCGCGCGGCGGCGGCCGAGGCGCGGATCGGCGGGGACCTGTACGAGGTGGTGCCCACCCCCTTCGGCGTGCGGGTCGCGATCGGGGACGTGCGCGGCAAGGGGCTCGGCGCGGTGCGCACCGCAGCCGCCGTGCTCAGCGCGTTCCGCGAGGCCGCGTACGAGGAGCCGGACCTGCCGGGGGTGGCCCGACGGTTGTCGGCGAGCCTGGAGCGGCGGCTCGGCGAGGACGACGAGGAGTTCGTCACGCTGATCCTGCTCGGCTTCCCCGGCGACAGCGCCTGCGTGGACATCCTCAACTGCGGCCATCCCGCGCCGCTGCTGCTGCGCGGGGCGCACGCCGAGCCGCTGGACCCGCCGGCCCCGACCCCGCCGCTGGGCATCCTGGACCTGCGCAGGCTCGACCTGCCGGTGCTGCGGGTGCCGCTGCTGAACGAGGACCGGCTGCTGCTCTACACGGACGGGATCATCGAGGCGCGCAACCCGGCCGGCGAGTTCTACCCGCTGCCGGATCGCGCGCCGGACGGCCTACCCGGGGTCGAGGACACCCTGGACCGGCTGGAGGCCGACGTACAGCGGCACGTGGGCCATCCGCTCCAGGACGACGCGGCGATGGTGCTGCTGCGCTACCGGCCCGTGGCCGCCCGGCAGGACGGGCTGCGCGGGGCCCGGCTGACCGCCTGAGCCCGCGCTCGCTCAGCCGACCTTCAGCTCCACCACGAGCGCGCAGTGGTCCGAGACGCCCAGCCGGACCGCCTCGGTGCGCCGGACCGCCTCGGGACCGATGCCGTGCCCGAGCACGTGGTCGAACTGCACCCGAGGGCGATACGAGGGATACGTGGGCACCCGGGCCAGCGAGCGCCAGCGCACCGCACCCGCGCCGCGTCCGCGCCGGCCCACCACCGCCTGCGGGATGCGCCCGGGCAGGTTGAAGTCGCCGAGCAGCAGTTGCGGGCCGGGCAGGTCGGCGGTGGAGCGGCGGATCCGGGCGAGCTGCGAGATGTTCCAGCCGGGTACGAAGGACAGGTGTGCCGCGAGCACGGTGAACGGCCCGTGCGGGCCCTCCACGACCGCCGCGAGCACACCTCGGGGCTCGTCCGGGACGCGGGTCAGGCCGGGCCGGCCCTGCACCCGCAGCGGCAGGCTCAGCGGTGCGGCCGGGAAGCGCCGGACCCGCCAGCGCGAGACCGGCAACCGGGACAGCAGCGCGATGCCGTACCCCGGCCCGCCCTCGCCCCGCTCGCCCGCCGCGTAGACCCGCCGCTCGCCCGGCACCGGCTCGTCCTCGGTCCAGCCCGACACCGGCGCCGGCACGCCGTGCACCGAGGCCAGGAAGCGCCACTGCGCCATGCCCAGCGCCTCGGCCGCGATCGCCGCCTGGTCCGCGCCGCCCGAGCGTTCCTGATGCCGGTCGACCTCCTGGAGGGCCACGATGTCGGCGTCGAGGTCGGCCAGCGCGGCGCGCAGCCGCTCCGGATCGGACTCGCCGTCGGCCAGATCCATGCCGTGCAGGAGATTGAAGGTCGCGATCCGCAGCGTCGTCATCGCCCGACGGTAACCCCGGCGGGCGGGCGAGGGCGGGCCGATCGCCGCCCCACCGCCGCGCGCCGCGCAGCCGCGCGACGGGCATATGGTCGAATCCATGAGCATCCCCGACCACGACATCTCCGCCTACGTGCAGGCGCACGCCGCCGACTTCCTCGCCGACCTGCGCACCTGGTTGGCCATCCCCTCGATCTCCGGCGACCCGGCCGCGGCGGCCGACGTCGAGCGCAGCGCGTGGTGGCTGGGCGGCGCGCTGCGCGACGCGGGCTTCCCGACCGTCGAGGTGTGGGAGACGGCCGGCCTGCCGGCGGTGTTCGCCGAGTGGCCCTCCGCGGACCCGGACGCGCCCACCGTGCTGGTCTACGGACACCACGACGTGCAGCCCGCGGCGCTCGCCGACGGGTGGAGCACGCCGCCGTTCGAGCCGACCGACCGGGGCGACCGGCTGTACGCGCGCGGCGCGGCGGACGACAAGGGCCAGGTGCTCTTCCACCTGCTCGGCGTGCGCGCGCACCTGGCCGCGACCGGCCGAAAGACGCCCGCGGTCAACCTCAAGCTGATCGTCGAGGGCGAGGAGGAGTCCGGCTCGGAGCACCTGCCCGCGTTGCTGCGCGAGCGCCGGGATCGCCTGGCGTGCGATGTCGTGGTGGTCTCCGACACCGGCATGTGGGGCGCGGACACACCGAGCACCTGCACCGGCATGCGCGGCCTGGCCGAGGTGCAGATCGACTTCTTCGGCCCCACCGCCGACATCCACTCCGGGTCCTTCGGCGGCGCGGTGCCCAACCCGGCCACCGCGCTCGCCGGACTGATCGCCGCGCTGCACGACGAGGACGGTCGGGTCACGATCCCCGGCTTCTACGACGGGGTCGGCGAACTCACGGACCGCGAGCGGGAGTTGTTCGCCAAGCTGCCGTTCGACGAGGCCGCGTGGTTGGCGAACGCGAAGTCCGGGGCGGCGAGCGGCGAGAGCGGCTACACCACGCTGGAACGGGTCTGGGCGCGGCCCACCGCCGAGGTCAACGGCATCTGGGGCGGCTACACCGGCCCCGGCCGCAAGACGATCGTGCCCGCCTCCGCACACGCCAAGCTCTCCTTCCGGCTGGTGGACCGGCAGGACCCGGAGCGGATCGACCGGATCGTGCGCGCGTGGGTGGCCGACCGGGTGCCCGCCGGGATTCGCTGCGAACTCGACTTCGGCACCGGCGTACGGCCGTGCCTGACCCCGCTGGACCATCCCGCGCTGCGCTCGGTGGTCCGCGCGCTGGGCCGCGCGTTCGACTCGGAGATCCTGTACACCCGCGAGGGCGGCTCCGGGCCGGAGGCCGACCTCCAGGAGGTGCTGGGCGCGCCGGTGGTCTTCCTGGGCGTCTCACTGCCCGACGACGGCTGGCATTCGGTCGATGAGAAGGTGGAGAAGCCGCTGCTCCTCAAGGGCGCGGAGGCCGCCGCACACCTTTGGGACGATCTCGCGGCGACCTGGCACGAAGCACGATCCGGGAGGGACGTCAGTTGATCCACCCCAAGCCTGTCGCCGGGCAGGCGTTGGCCCGAGGCACCCTCGACCGGGCGGCCGAACACCGCCTGGACCAGGCCTGGTTGGACCAGGCGTGGCGCACGCCCGAAACGCGCGTGCTGGTCCTGGCCCAGGGCCGCGCGCATTGGACGGGCGAGGCGGGCGCACCCCGCCTGGTCCTGGTCGAGCCGGCCCACGCGCCCGCGGGCGAGCGCTGTCTGCTCGGCGTCGACGCGGCCGGCGTGAGCTACTTCGCGGTCACGGTGGAGGAGTTGGCGGAGCCCGCGGGACAGGTGCGCGCGGGCACCCTGCGCGAACTCGGCACGCTCCTGGACGACCGGGACGCGGGCCTGCTCGTGCACGCCACCGGCCTGCACCACTGGCACCGCACCCACCGGTTCTGCGCGCGCTGCGGACAGCCCACCGAGATCGCCGCGGCCGGCCACGTACGCCGCTGCCCGGCCTGCGGGACCGAGCACTATCCGCGTACCGATCCGGCGGTGATCATGCTGGTGCTGGACCGGGACGACCGGTGCCTGCTCGGCCGGCAGGCGAGTTGGCCGGACCGGCGGTTCTCCACCTTCGCCGGCTTCGTCGAGCCCGGCGAGTCGCTGGAGCAGGCCGTCGCGCGCGAACTGCACGAGGAGGTCGGGGTCCTCACCACCTCCACCGAATACCTGGCCAGCCAGCCGTGGCCGTTCCCCTCCAGCCTGATGCTGGGCTTCATCGCCTACGCCGAGGACGACCGGGTGCGGGTGGACGGCGAGGAGATATCCGAGGCCCACTGGTATTCGCGGGCCCAACTGAAGGAGGCGATCGACACGGGCGCGGTGCTGCTGCCCGGGACGCTCTCGATCGCCCGCTACCTGATCGAGACGTGGTACGGCGAGAGCCTGGACGAGGGCAACCACTGGTAGCCCCGCCCGCACGTGCCGCGGCCCGCGACGGGAATCCGTCGCGGGCCGCGGCACTCGTCGGGATCGACCGCACTCAGGCGGCGACCTCCGCGACGGCGGCCTTGACCTGGGCGAGGCTGGGGTTGGTCGCGGTCCACAGCGGTTCCCCGCCGCCCGCCGGCAGGATCACCAGCGTCGGCACCGTCTGGTTGCCGCCGTTCACACTCATCACGAAGTCGGCGGCCGCGGGGTCGTGCTCGATGTTCACCTCGGTGTAGGCGATGCCCTCGCGCTCCATCTGGCTCTTGAGCCGGCGGCAGTAGCCGCACCACGTCGTGCTGTACATCGTCACGGGGGCCGACATCGTCATGCACTCCTTTGTTCGCCCGGTCCGGGAACGGCTGTTCACCTCGCCAACGTGCGCGCGATCGGTTTGATTCCGCGCCTGTGCACGATCCGGGCGCTGTGCACAACCGGCCTCGCGTCGTCGGGATGCCTGAGAGGATGGGTCGATGATCGCTTCCCCCGACGACGTCCTGGACGCGCTCGATCCCGAGCAGCGGCGGGTGGCCAAGGCCGTCGACGGCGCCGTGTGCGTACTGGCGGGCGCGGGCACCGGCAAGACCCGGGCGATCACCCATCGCATCGCCTACGGGGTGCTGACCGGCGCGATGCAGCCCGGGCAGACCCTGGCGGTCACCTTCACCGCGCGCGCCGCGGCGGAGATGCGCGGTCGGCTGCGCGACCTGGGTGTGCCCGGCGTGCAGGCGCGCACGTTCCACTCGGCGGCCCTGCGCCAGTTGTCCTACTTCTGGCCGAAAGTCTTCGGCGGCGCGCCGCCCCAGCTCGTGGAGACCAAGATCATGCTGGTCCGCGACGCGGTGCAACACTGCCGACTGCGGGCCGATCGGGCCGAGCTGCGCGACATCACCGGCGAGATCGAGTGGGCCAAGGCCACCCAGACCGCGCCGGACGACTATCCGCGCGCGGTGCTCGCCGCGAGCCGCAAGCCGCCGCGCGCGGCCGGCGAGATCGCCCACGTCTACGCGGCCTACGAGAAGATCAAGTCCGGCAAGGGCCGGATGGACTTCGAGGATGTGTTGCTGCTCACCATCGGCCTGCTGGACGAGCGCCCCGAGGTGCGCGAGGCGGTCCAGGCGCAGTACCGGCACTTCACCGTGGACGAGTACCAGGACGTCAACCCGCTCCAGCAGCGACTGCTGGACCTGTGGGCGAACCAGGCGCGCAGCCTGTGCGTGGTCGGCGACGCGAGTCAGACGATCTACTCGTTCACCGGCGCGACGCCCGGCTACCTGCTCGGCTTCCGCCGCCGGTATCCGGACGCCGAACTGGTCGAGCTGGTCCGCGACTACCGGTCCACCCCCCAGGTGGTGGGCCTGGCCAACCGGCTGCTCGCGCACGCCTCGGGCGAGGCGGCCAAGCACCGGCTGCAACTGATCTCGCAGCGCGGCGAGGGCCCGGCCCCGCGTTTCGTCGAGCACGCCGACGAACAGGCCGAGGCGGAGAGCACCGCGAAGCAGATCCACGCGCTGATCGAGGAGGGTGTGCGGCCGGCCGAGATCGCGGTGTTGTTCCGGACCAACTCGCAGTCCGAGGCGTACGAGCAGGCGCTCGCCGATCGATCCGTGGCGTATCTGCTCAAGGGCGCCGAGCGTTTCTTCGAGCGGGCCGAGGTCCGCCAGGCGATGGGCTTCCTGCGCGCACACGCCATCTCGGGCGGCGCCGAATCGGAGGCCGGCTCGCTCCCGGGCGAGGTGCGCGCGGTACTGGGCAACACCGGATGGAGCGCGGAAGCACCCGCCGGTTCCGGCCAGGCCCGGGAGAAGTGGGAGTCGGTGGCCGCGTTGTTGCGGCTCGCCGAGGAGTTCGCGGCCAAGCGGCCCGAGGCGACCCTGCGCGATTTCACCGTCGAACTGGCCGAGCGGGCCAACGCGCAACACGCGCCGACGGTGGAGGGGGTCACGCTCGCGTCGTTGCACGCGGCCAAGGGCCTGGAGTGGGACGCGGTGTTCCTGGTCGGCCTCAACGAGGGCATGATGCCGATCGCCTACGCGGACACCCCGGACAAGATCGAGGAGGAGCGGCGGCTGCTCTACGTCGGGGTGACCCGCGCCCGCGAGCGACTGTCGCTGTCCTGGGCGCAGGCCCGCACCCCCGGCGGGCGGGCGCGCAAGGCTTCCCGCTTCCTGGACGGGCTGCGCGGGGTGGGCGGTTCGTCCGGCTCGGACTCCGGCCGGCCGGACACGTTCCGCGCCTCGAGTGCGGGCCGCGGTGCGGACGGTACGACTCGGCCCCGGCGCAAGGTGGGCCCGGTGCGCTGCCGGGTCTGCGCGCGGGCGCTCCAGGACGCCGCCGAGCGCAAGATCGGCCGCTGCCTGGACTGCCCCTCGGATGTCGACGAGTTCCTGTTCGAGCAGTTGCGGGAGTGGCGGCTGGGGCGGGCGCAGGAACAGAGCCAGCCCGCGTTCGTCGTCTTCACCGACGCGACGCTGACCGCGATCGCGGAGACCCGGCCGCTCAACGAGCGCCAACTGGCCGCCATTCCGGGGGTGAGCCGGACCAAGTTGGAGCGTTTCGGTGACGACGTGCTCGCGCTGTGTGCCGGCCACGACCTGGTGGGCGAGCCCGTACCGGACGACTTCGAGCACATCCCGGAGGACGAGGATGCTCCCGCCGGGGAGTGAATTCCGAGGGGTTTCCCTCGAGTGACGAGGGCCATGCAATAAATCGTTTGCGTCCTGCTCCGAACCGCATCTACGCTCACGAGCACGGTCGGAACGTTCGACCGTGCTCGTCCATGAAACTTGGAAGCACCCCTGCGGTGTTGCCCCGAAGCCCTCTCGAAAGGAGGTGAACGTCGTGATTACCAGGAACTTGAAAGCCCAGCGTCAGGCGTTCGCCGCCGCTTCGGTCGTGGTGTCGGTGGGCTCCGCCAAGCTGTCGCATGCCGATCTCTCCCTGTCCAAGTCCGGCCTGGTCGGACTCCCCGTGGATCTGTCCTATGCCGGGACCGATGCCCTGATCACCGCCGCCGCGCGACTGCGTGGCAACGGCAGTGGTGCGTCCGCAGCCGCGGGTGCCTCAGGTCCGGTCGGTCTGGCGGGCAGCGCCGAGGGTCCGTGGCAAGGCGAGCAGGCAGCAAAGACGCGTCGCAACGAGCGACCGTCGAGCGCGGCGGCTTGTGAGCAGGCGCAGGCGCAGGAATCGCAGCAGGCCAATGGAATGACCATGGCCGGTTTTGCCGGTAACAACGGGTATCCGTCCTGGAGGAACAGGACCTGACGAGACGTCAGGTCGGCACCCTCCAGGGCCGCGGAATCCCGAACACCGGGATCCGCGGCCCTTGTCTTTTGTCGGCTGTCAGCAGCACCGAGTAGCGACCACCGGGGACACGAGTCCCACGAATCACAGGAGCACCACGTGCCCCACGGCAAACCCCCCGCACCCGGCAGCACAGCCACAGCGACATCGGAGGTAGACCTGATGACCCTTACCGCTTTCGAGGACGTCGAGCAGCTCGAGTCCACGATCCCCTGCCGTTCCTACGACCCCGAGGTCTTCTTCGCCGAGTCCCCCGAGGACGTCGAATACGCGAAGGCCCTCTGCCGGGAGTGCCCCGTGCGCGAGATGTGCCTGCAGGGCGCGCTCGAGCGCCGCGAGCCCTGGGGCGTCTGGGGTGGCGAGCTCTTCGTGCAGGGCGTCGTCGTCGCCCGCAAGCGTCCCCGTGGCCGTCCGCGCAAGACGGAGGTCGCCGCGTGACCCCGCCCGCAGGACCCCGACGCACGAGCACCCGACGCACCACGTACGCGCAGGAACCCATGAAGCACATCCACGACACGAACGCAGTTTTGCCCAATGACAGGAGCAGGGAGTTGCATCTCATCAACGAAGCCCTCGCGAGGGCTCAGATGGATCAACAGCTCCGTGAAGCGGAGCTCCAACGCAGGGCGTACCACGTCCGGATGGCGCGCAGGATGCGTCGTCGGGCGGAGGTCGCCTCCATGCGGGCACGCCGGGCCCTCGCCATCGCGGTGATGTAGCAGAGCCGGTGCGCGGCACGCCGAAGGGCGGGCATTCCCCGAGGGGAGTGCCCGCCCTTCGGCGGTTCGGGGATGCCGGCCGGGCCTAACGCCCGGCGGCACCCCCGGAGTTCTCGACGCCGTCGATGCCCTCGATCTCCTCGGCCTCGTCGCCGTCCTCGATGGAGAAGTCGAACTCCTCGGCCTCGAAGTCCTCTTCGGCGAAGCCGGGCAACCAGGTGGCCAACTCCTCGCGGAACGGCGCGGTCGCGCCGAGCTGACACAACACGCCGATCGTGCTCAGCGTGACCCGGTGGATGAGCAGATAGCTCGGCGGCAGATTCAGTTGCCGGGCCAGCGCGGACGCGGGATTGCGCGGGTCGCCGATCCGCGCGCCCTGCTCGCGCATCCAGGCCCGGGTGAAGGTGAACTCCTCGGCCTCGGCCGGCTCCAGGAACGGCAGCAGGTAGTCCAGGACTTCGGCCGCGTCCAGCCGGATCGACGGCTTGACGAAGCCCTCGGTGCGGAGCACCTGCATCACGCTCTCCGCGTCACCGTCGAGCGCGAGCCGAAACGCCCGGCCGATCGGTTCGGGCAGCCCCTCGGGCAGCCGGTTGACCGTGCCGAAGTCCAGCACCCCCAACCGTCCGTCGGCGAGCAGGCGGAAGTTGCCCGGGTGCGAGTCCGCGTGCAACATGCCGGTGCGCGCGGGGCCGGAGAACAGGAAGCGACTGAGCATGTGCCCGGCCCGGTCGCGCTCTTCCCGGCTGCCCTTGTCGATCACCTGGGACAGCGGCTTGCCGTCCATCCACTCGGTGATCAGCACCCGCTCGGTCTGGTGCACCACGTGCGGCACGAAGATGTCCGGGTCGCCGTCGAACTCCACCGCGTGCGCGGTCTGCGCCTCCGCTTCGAGCTGGTAGTCCAGCTCCTCGGCGACCCGGGCCTTGAGCTCGGCGATCAGCGGCTTGACGTCGATGCCCGGGATCAGCGCGCCGGCGAAGCGCGCGACGTGGCCGAGCTGGTTGAGGTCGGAGATCAACGCGTCGCCGGCCCCGGGATACTGGATCTTGACCGCGACGACGCGCCCGTCGTGCCAGACCGCCCGGTGCACCTGGCCGATCGAGGCGGCAGCGGCGGGGGCCTCGGAGAACTCCTCGAACAGCGTGCGCCAGTCGTCGCCGAGATTCTCGGCGAGCGCCTTGTGTACGGTACGCGCCGGCATCGGCGGCGCCGCGTCCTGGAGCTTGGTCAGCGCCGAGCGGTAGGGCCCGGCCACCTCCTCGGGCAGCGCGGCCTCGAATACCGACAGGGCCTGCCCGAGTTTCATCGCGCCGCCCTTCAACTCGCCGAGCACCTTGAACAGTTGTTGCGCGGTGCGCTGCTGGAGTTCGGCGGCGACGATCTCGGCCGGTCTGCCACCGATGCGCCTGCCCAGGCCCAGTGTCGCCCGGCCGGCCACCCCCAAGGGGAGGGACGCGAGCTTGGCGGTGCGGGTCACGGCCCTGCGCGGAAGATCGCTCACGCGACCCATTGTGTCCGACCCGAGGCCGCAGCATGTGTGATGGGCCCCACCTCTTGCGCCGGGTGGGTGGCCCGGCAGTCGCAGCGGGCGTGCGGGGACCAGCTTCGGCGCCGGGTCAGGCCGTCCGGCAGCTCGATCTCCACCGTGCCGTCGACGGTGGTGGGCAGCGCGCCGTCGAGGAAGGTGAGCACCTGCAGGGCGGCCCGGGCCGCGACCTCGGTGGCGAGCACCACGTCACACGGGGCGTCGCCGGGCGCGGGTGCCGCCGCGAGTTGGGCGAGCAGGCGCGGCCAACCGGGATCGCGGTCGCTGCGGGCCAGATCCAGGCAGCGCCCGCAGGCCGACCGTCCCACCAGCACGAACGGTCCGATCACCCCGGTGGTCTCGCGGATGTCCGCGTACAGATGCGGGACCCGCTGCCGGACCAGCCGGGCACCCGGCGCCGGATCCGGGCGGCCCTCCGGCACGAGCACCGCGACGTCGGGGGTGCCGCGTCCGGCGGGCAGTGCACACCGCACGCCCGGAGCCAGGCGGCGCAGCGCCGCCCGGACCGTGGTCTCCCGACGCGGGCGCTCCTCGTCCCAGCCGAACGCCACCGGCCCCGCGTCGCCCGGGCGCACCGGCCGGCGGTCCGCGGGCACCACGTGGCCCACCCCGGCGGCGGCGAGCAGCCCGGCCACCGCCGCGCCCACCCGACCGGCGCCGTGCACCGCGACCACCGCCCCCGCCCGTCGATCCAGGGCGGCCAGCCCCGCGTCGCCGCTGCCGTGCAGCAGGGTGAGCGAGGTCAGGTCGGGACCCAGCCGGGCCCGCTCGCGAGGCAACACGGGCACCGGGGTGGGCCGCCCGGAGGCGTCCTCCAGAACCCCCTCGCGAGCCAGCAGGTCGAGCACCGCCTCGGCGCGCCCGCGGCCCAGCCCCACCCGTTCCGCCAGCTCCCAGGTCCGGTCCAGGTCGCGGGTGCCGTCCAACTGCTCGACGAACCGTGTGGTGGTCGGGTCCAGCCCGCCGAGCAGCACCGCCCGGCGTGGATCCAGGCCCAGTTGCAGCGTCTGTCGATCGCGCCACAACCGACGCAGGGCGGGCTTGAGGAGCGGGCGCATGGGAGACCTCCGAGGAACGGCGCACGGGGAACCGGGGCGGCGGCCGAGATCGGCGGGACGGCTCGGCCGACCCCAGCGTGCCCGGCTGCGGCTCCTCGGGTATTTCGTCGTCCACAGGCGGCGTATGAATATGCTATTTGGAAATATTGGGCGGCGAGGAATGGAATGGGAACTATCGAACGAATAGTGCTTATGCCCGCGCCGCGATGCGAGATCGGGCGGTATCGAATATCCCCGGCCGGCCCGAAGTGGGGGCGCCCTGTCGGTGCGGTCGGTTAACGTCCTGGTTGTGGTCGCGGATCCCGGGGCCGGACACGACATGCTGTCCGGAGCCCCCTACCAGGGTGCCGTCGAGGTGCGTCGCAGCGCCCGACGGAAACGAACCGTGTCGGCATACCGGGACGGGGATCGCACCGTGGTCCTGCTCCCCGGCCGGATGACGCAGACCGAGGAGAAACGCTGGGTCGGCGTGATGCTGGAGCGTCTGGCCGCGCAGGAGCGGCGCCGACGCCCCAGCGACGAGGACCTCGCGGTGCGGGCCCGGGAGTTGTCCGCCCGCTATCTGGACGGGCGGGCGGAGCCGGCGAGCGTGCGCTGGGTGGGCAACCAGAACACCCGCTGGGGTTCGTGCACGCCGATCGACGGCACGATTCGGCTCTCCACCCGACTGCGTGGCATGCCGACTCATGTCGTCGACTATGTATTGCTGCACGAACTCGCGCATTTGCTGGTGCCCGGTCACGGGCCACGCTTTTGGACCCTGCTCGCCGCATATCCGCGCACCGAACGCGCGCGTGGATATCTGGAGGGTGTCGCGGCCGCGAGCGGACTGGCGATGAGCGACGACAAGGACGATGTGGAAACCCCGGCCGGCGCGCCGGAGGCGGCGCAGCCGGAACCGGCGCCGACCGGCCGCGGCCGAGGCGCCGCGCCGAGCCCGCGCGCAGCCCGCAAGGGCACCGCGGCTGCGGACGGTACACGCGCCGGGACAACCCGCGATCGCGCCGGCCGCAAGCCTCGCGACTGACCCGGATCCGGCCCGCACGAGTCGTCGCGGTGCCGGATTCGGACGTATAGCGTGAGGCGCGTACGCCACCGGGAACCGGTCGTGGGGAATCGCTCGTCGGCGCTACGAGAATGCCGTCGAGCGTTGTGCCGTACCCGGACCGGGGCGGATCCGATGTTGTAGCGTGCCGAGCGCGGCGGGGACCCAGGTGGTGGGCGCCCGCACCGCCGGTGGCGGAAAAGCGGGGAAGGGAGCCACACAGTGGTCGAGTTCAGGAAGGGACAGAAGTCGAAGCTGTCCGACCTGACCGCGGGGACCGATCTGTATGTCGGGGTGCAGTTGGACAGCCCCGGGCTGACGTTCGACATCGCGTGCTTCGGGTTGGACGCGGGCGAACGGCTGTCCGACGATCGGTACTTCATCTTCTTCAACCAGCCCAAGTCGCCCGAGGAGTCGATCCAACTCCTCGGCGCGCAGGCCGGCGACACCGAGTCCTTCCGGGTCACACTCGACCGGGTCCCGCCGAACGTCAACAAGCTCGCGTTCACCGCGACCATCGACGGCGACGGCGTGATGTCCCAGGTCGCGTCCGGCTACCTGCGGATCGTGGCGGGCGGCCAGGAGGTCGCGCGCTACTCCTTCACCGGGCGCGAGTTCAGCACCGAGCGTGCCGTGATGATCGCGGACGTATACAAGAAGGACGTCTGGCGCTTCTCCGCCGTCGGCCAGGGCTTCGACGGCGGGCTGCGCGCGCTCCTGGAGAACTTCGGTGGCGAGGTTGCCGAGGACGAGCCGGACGAGGCGCCCAAGCCGGACCCGGTGCCCTCCGGCGCCGCCCCCGGATTCGCCCCGCCCGGCGGCGGGATGCCGCACCAGCAGCCCGCGCCCTCGTTCGGCCCGCCCGGCGGCGGTCCGCCGCCGCCCGCGCCCGCGCCGAACTTCGGTCCGCCGCCCGGCGCACCGCAACCGGTCGGCTCGATGCACGGCGGCCCGCCCATCCCGCCGCAGTACCAGGAGCCCGGCGCCCCGCCGCACGGTGCCCCCGGCGGCTACCCGCCGCCCCCCGGCCCGCCGCAGTACAACCAGCACCCCGGCACCCCGCCGCACGGCGCGCCCGGTGGCTACCCGCCGCCGCCCGGCCCGCCCGGTCCCGGCGGTTACCCGAACCAGACGCCGCACCAGGGCCACATGGCACCGCCCGCACCGCCCGGCATGGGTCAGCCCGGGGGCTACCCGCCGCCGGCCGGCCCCGGGGGCTACCCGCCGCCCGGCCCGCCCGGACCCGGCGGCTACCCGGGAGCCGGTCAGCCCGGCCAGATGCAGCCCACGCTCCAGATGCCGGTGCCCGGTGGCCCGCCCGGACCGCCGCCCGGCATGCAGGGTCCGCCGATGCAGGGCCCGCCGCCCGGCATGCAGGGAGTGGGCATCGCCTCGCCCGAGCCGGCCTTCCAGTACGGCATCGACCAGTACCGCGAGGTGCCCGCCGGCGGCCGCTGGGCCCAGCAGAACGCCAAGATGGTTCGGGTCGACGTCTCCGGCGGCAAGGTGATCGCCCGCCAGGGCGTGATGGTGGCCTACCAGGGCGACGTGAAGTTCAAGTTCCAGGGGCAGAGCCTGCGCAGCCGGTACGACAACCGGCAGACCGGCCAGTCGCTCGAACTGATGCGCTGCGAGGGCAACGGCGAGGTGTTCTTCGCCGAGGACGCGGCCCACCTGCACCTGGTCGAACTCCAGGGCAACAAGCTGTTCGTCAACGTGGCCAACGTGCTCGCCTTCGACGAGGGCCTGACCATCGAACCGGCCCGGGTCGAGGGTGTGGGCATCCCCGGCGGCGCGTTGTTCGCGCAGACCTTCAGCGGTCAGGGCACGGTGGTGGTCAAGACCCAGGGCATCCCGCTGGTGCTCCCGGTCCAGGGCCCGACCTTCGCGGACAGCAACGCGATCGTGGCGTGGACCGACATGGACGTCTCCACCACCACCCAGATGCGGCTGCGCCGGACCGCCTTCCCCGGGCACAGCGGCGAGACGGTCAACCTGCAGTTCCGCTGCCCGCCCGGCGGCAACAACTTCATCGTCGTCCAGCCCTACGAGGTGTGAGGGGAACATGGATCAGCAACTGATCGCCGCGTACGGGCAGACCGCCCCTCAGGCCCGGATGAGCGCGCACGGCAACAAGATCTGTCGGGTCAACATCCAGCCCGGCTCGCCCGGCGTGTTGGCCAAGCAGGGCGCGATGATCGCCTACGAGGGCTACATCCGGTTCGCCGGTTACGGCCAGGGCGCGCAGCGCCGAGTGACCAGCGGCATCACCGGCGAGCGCATGCAACTGATGAGCTGCACCGGCCAGGGCGACATCTACTTCGCCGACTACGGCGCGGACGTGGCCATCATGCAGCTCAACCAGGGCGAGGGGCTGTCGGTCAACGCGAGCAACATCCTCGCGTTCGACGAAAACCTGGAACACCGGATCAAGATGGTGAGCGGGGTCACCGCGAAGTTCAGCGGCAACGGCCTGTTCAACATGGAGCTCTCCGGTCAGGGCTGGGTCGCGATCACCACGCGCGGCACGCCGGTCGTGCTCAATCCGGCCGAACGCGAGACCTACGTCGACCCGGACGCGCTGGTCGCCTGGAGCACCAGCCTCAAGGTCGGCACCAAGCGCTCGATGCGGCTCGGCGGCATCGTCGGGCGCGGTTCCGGCGAGGCGATGCAGGTGTCCTTCAAGGGCAACGGCTTCGTCGTCGTGCAACCGGCCGAGGACGCCACCGACCGTTTCCACGTGCGCGGCTGACCGCGAGCGAAGGAGGAATACCGTGCAAAGCTCGCTTTTCGGTCACGCACCCGCGCAGACGCCCGAGCGGTTCAGTCTGCAGAACGCGCACATGCTCAAGGTCCAGCTCGGCAACGGACTGCCGGACCACTGTCTGGCCCGGGTCGGCTCGATGGTCGCCTACCAGGGCGCGATCGACTTCGACGGGAACATGCGCTCCGGCGCCGAGCAGCAGGCCGCCGCGGCGACAGGCGAACAGCTCAACCTCATGCGTGCCCACGGCACGGGAACCATGTGGCTGGCCAACATGGCCCAGTCGATCCACGTGCTCGACCTCGACTTCGAGGGCCTGACCGTGGACGGCCAGTACGTGCTGGCCCTGGACAGCACCCTGAGCTGGAACGTGGTCGCGATCGAGAGCGCGCAGTCGGTCGCCGGCGCCGGTTCCTACAACCTGGACATCAGCGGCAACGGCAAGATCGCGCTGATGACCTCCGGAAAGCCGCTGATCATGCGGGCCACCCAGGGCACCGAGGTGTTCGCGGACGCCGACGCGGTGATCGCCTGGAGCACCAGGCTGTCGATCAACATGCAGGCGCAGACCAACTCGGCGCGGATCTACCGCCGCCGTCGGGGCACCGGCGAGGGCTGGAACATGTGCTTCACGGGCGAGGGCTACGTCGTGGTCCAGCCCAGCGAGATGTTGCCGCCCGTCGAGTTCATCTCGGCCGGCGGATACCTGGCCAACCGAGGTCTGGGACAGGACGGCGGCGTCCGGGGCAACACCTGGGGCCAGTAGCCGGCAACCGTCCACGCCGAGGGGCGCCCCACCGGGATCGGTGGCGGCGCCCCTCGTGGTGTGGCGTCGCGGCGCTCAGCACACCTCGCGGGCCCGGGCCACCAGCGCCCGGACCGAGTCGTCCGTCTCGGTGGGCAGCGCGTCGAACGCGAACCACCGCAGGTCCAACGACTCGTCGCTGATCAGCTCGGTCGAACCGGGCGGGGCCAGCGCGACGTACTGCACGTCCAGGTGCACCGCGCACGGCGTGTCGTGCCGGTCCAGGACGACCGGCGCGCCCCCGGCGAGCAGGGTCAGGCCGGTGATTCCGGACTCTTCGCGGGCCTCGCGCAGCGCCGCCTCGGCCAGCGTGCGATCCACCGGCTCGCAGTGCCCACCGGTCTGCAACCACTTGCGGATCTTCGCGTGCAGGGTAAGCAGCACCCGCTCCTGGGCCGCGTCCACGATCACCGCGCTCGCCGTCACGTGCGCGTGCGGACACGCCTTGAGCATGCCGTCCTCATGTGCGGCCAGGTGTGTCAGGTAGGCGTGACGCAAGCGGTCCGCCCGATCGTCGGGCGCCTCCCACTTCGCCAGCACGTCGACCGCGTCGAGCCGTAGGCTCACGCGCCGGACCCCGTGCCGCCGTCCTTGCCGTCCTTGTCGTTCTTGCCTTCCGGCTCGTCGCCGTCGTCGCCGCTCGCCTTGTCGCCGGTCGACTCCAGCTTGTCCAGGTCCGCGTCCAACTCGGCGTCCAGACCGGACAGGTCCAGCTCGGCGTGGTGCACGAAGCCGTCCGGGTCGTCCAGGTCGTCGGCGGTCGGCAGCAGATCCGGGTGTTGCCACACCGCGTCCCGGCCGTCGACGCCGCGGGCGTCCGCGAGCGAGGCCCACAGCCGCGCCGCGTCACGCAACCGGCGCGGGCGCAGCTCCAGGCCGACCAGCGTGGCGAAGGTCTGCTCCGCCGGGCCACCGGTCGCGCGCCGCCGACGCAGCGTCTCGCGCAGTGCGCCGGCCGAGGGCAGCCGAGACTCCGCGGCGCTGTGCACGACCGCGTCCACCCAGCCCTCCACCAGCGCCAGCGCCGTTTCCAGGCGCGCCAACGCGGTCTTTTGCTCCGGCGTCTCCTCGGGCTCGAACAGACCCTGCGCGAAGGCTTCCTGGAGCGCCTCGGGGTTGCTCGGGTCGATCCGCCCCGCCGCCTCCTCCAGCCGGCTCATGTCCACCTTGATGCCCCGCGCGTACGCCTCGACCGCGCCGAACAGGTGTTGCCGCAACCACGGCACGTGCGCGAACAGACGCTGGTGCGCCGCCTCGCGCAGGGCCAGGTACAGCCGGACCTCGTCCTGCGGTACCGACAGGCCCTCGCCGAACGCGGTCAGGTTGGCCGGCAACAGCGCGGCCTTGCCCGCCGGCCCGATCGGCAGCCCGACATCGGTCGAACCGACCACCTCGCCGGCCAGCGCGCCCAACGCCTGCCCGACCTGGGCGCCGAACATCGCGCCGCCCATGCCGCGCATCATGCCCAGCAGCGGCCCGGCCATGCTCTGCATCTCGTCGGGCATCATCTCGCCCATGGCCGCGACCACCCGGGTCGCCAGCGGCTCGACCAGCGCGCGCCACTGCGGCAGCGTCGCCTCGATCCACTCCGCGCGACTCCAGGCCGCGGTGGTGCTCACCCCGGAGGGCAGCGACGTGGCCGCGTCCAGCCACAGCTCGGCCAGCCGCACGGCTTCCTCGACGCCACCACGCTCGACCGCGCCGATCGACGCGTCGCCCTGCTGGGCCACCGTCTGCCGGGCGATGTCCCGGGCCAGGTCCCAGTTGACCGGGCCGCCCTCGTACGACAGCAGCTTGCCGAGCTGCTGGAAGGCCGCGCCCAGATCCGCCTGGTTCATCTGCCCGAACAACGCGCCGAACGGATTGTTGGGGTCGCCGCCGGCCGCGCCGAAGCCGAACGGGTCATTGGGGTTCGAGCCACCCGAACCACCGCCGGGGCGATTGGGATCGTCGTCGCCCGAGGGCTTGCCGAAGCCGAAGGGGAAGTCAGCCATGGTTGGGCCCCTCTACGTTGTCCACGTGTGCGGCGCCCTCGGGCCCGACCACTCGATGCTGACTCACGGTTACCTCGTCTCGCTCGGCCTGCCCGCCGTCCCGGCCGGAGGCAACGCCGCAGGAGCGCCGATTCGCGCCTGGCGTGAAGATCACAACAACACCTCCGGCAGGATGGATCGCGGACACTGACAGGAAAGGCAAGCAGTCGCGCGTACCTTTCTTGACGAACCGCTCGTACCAAACTAACCACGGGAGACCGCCAGTGAGTTCCCAGCCCCCACGCGTTCGCTCTGGGCGGAGCGGGCGGGAGAGCACGAGCGATGGCACCGGGACCGATGCCTCGGAGACCGCTCCGGAGCCCAACGCCTCGGCCTCGGACCAGCCCTCGGACAAGAGTGTGCCCCGGGTGCGCCCGGTCGTCGCGGTCACCGGTGCCGCGGCCGGCCTCGGTCATCGCGTCGCCTCGCTTCTGGCCACGAACGACCAGGTGAAACGTCTGATCGCGATCGACGAGCGGCGCGGCGAGATTCCCGGCGCCCAGTGGCGGATCATGGACGTCCGCGATCCCGCGCTGGCCGGTCGGCTGGAGGGCGTGGACGTGGTGGTGCACCTCGCGCTCGACATGTCGCTCGACTCCGAACCCCGGGCCCGCGGCGCGCGCAACGTGCGCGGCACGCAGACCGTGCTGACCGCCGCCGCCGCGGCCCGGGTGCCCCGGGTGGTGCTGTGCACCTCGGCGATGGTCTACGGGGCGTTGCCGGACAACGCCGTACCGCTCGCCGAGGACGCGCCGCTGCGCGCGACGGCGGACGCCTCGCTGGTCGGCGATCTCCTGGAGATCGAGGAACTGGCCGAGCGCACCCCGCGCGCCCACCCGCACGTCAAGGTCACCGTGGTCCGCCCGGCGACCCTGGTCGGCGGGCCCGAGGCGGACAGCGTGATGACCCGGCACTTCGAGGCGCCGCGCCTGTTGGTGGTCTCCGGCGGGCAGCCCCGCTGGCAGTTCTGCCACCTGGACGACCTCGCCTCCGCGCTGGAATTCGCCGCGCTGGGCCGGGTCGAGGGTGTGGTCACGGTCGGCTCCGAGGGCTGGCTGGAGCAGGAGGAGATCGAGGAGCTGTCCGGGATGCGCCGGATGGAGTTGCCCGCGTCGCTGGCGCTGGGCACCGCCGAACGGCTGCACCGGCTGGGCATCACCCCCGCCCCGGCGGGCGACCTGGCGTACACGATGCACGGCTGGGTGGTCTCCTCCGAACGGTTGCGCGTGGCGGGCTGGCGACCGGCGTGGACCAACGAGGCGGCCTTCGCGGTGCTCCTGGAGGACGTCGACGGCCGGCATGCGCTGGTGGCCCGCCGGCTCGGTCGCAAGGACGCCACCACGCTCGGTGCGGCGGGTGCGACGGTGGCCCTGGTGGGCACCGCCGCGATCGTGCGCAAGGTCCGCCGTCGACGCCGCGGCTTCTGAGCCGCCGTCCGCGAGCGCCCGGCGAAGGCGGCAGGCACTCGCGGACAGGGCGACCGCACGCACGCGCACGCGCCGAACGGCGGTGAACGGGGGACCGGCATGATCGGTGCCGGCCCGCCGCGCGCGATACTGCCCGGTATGGACGTCATCCGCATCGCCGAGATCCGCGACACGCCGTTGTCCGTCGAAGAGGTTTTCGCCGCCGTCGGCGACCCGTCCGCGGGCGGCACGGACCTGTTCGTCGGCACGGTCCGTAACGCCGACAGCGGACGCTCGGTCACCGCGCTGGAATACTCCGCACACCCCTCGGCCCAGGACGAGCTGCGTCGGGTGATGGAGAAGATCGCGGCCGATCTGCCCGTGCGCGCGATGGCCGCGGTGCACCGGGTCGGCCGGCTGGAGATCGGCGACCTCGCGGTCGTGGTCGCCGTCTCGTGCCCGCACCGCGCCGAAGCGTTCGCCGCCTGCCGACGGCTGATCGACGAGCTCAAGCACGAGGTGCCGATCTGGAAGCTCCAGCACTTCGTGGACGGCGACTCGGACTGGGTCGGCGCCTGCTGAGACCGACCCCCCCACGGCCGCGCGAATCCCGTGCGCCACCGAGGCCCCACCCGCCTCGGAGCAGCGGAAATGCACCATCACCACCACATACATATGATTTAAGCCGTCAGCCTCCCCCTCCCGTGGACGGAGTACGTCATGGCGTCGGTCGCATGGTGGTGGGCCATCCCGGGGGTGGCGCTGGTGATCGCGGTGAGCTGGGCGGCGTGGACCTGCCGGTCGTTTCGGACGCCGAACATGCACGACTCGATGTCGGACTTCGCGGAGTGGAGCGCGGCCCTGGACCGGGTCCGCACGGCGACCCCGGTCCGGCCCGAACCCCTCCCCGACGCCACCGCCGAACCCACCCCGGAACCGGGCCTCGAAAGCCCGTGACGGCCCGGGCCGCACCGGGAAATCCCGGGTGCCGTAGGGTCGGGCGCATGTCGCGCCGCACCGCCACACTGGTCGTCTCGGGGCTGTTGCTGCTGGCCCTGGCCTGCGCCGTCCTGTTCGCGCCGGTGCCCTATGCCGAGCTGAGCCCCGGGCCCACGTACAACACGCTCGGTGACGAAGGCGGCAAGCCGGTCATCGAGATCTCGGGCCACGAGACGTATCCCACGAGCGGTCACCTGAACATGACCACCGTGTCGGTGACCAACAAGTCCTACGACATGCCGCTGCTCGACGCGCTCGCCGGCTGGGTCAAGGGCGACGCGGACGTGGTGCTCAAGAAGTCGCTGTACCCCGACGACAAGTCCGCAGCCGAGGTCGAGCGGGAGAACGCCGAGGAGTTCAGTTCGTCGCAGGAGCACGCCAAGGTGGCGGCGTTCGCGGCGCTCGGCATCCCGGTCGAGAAGCAGGTGATCGTGGCCACCGTGGCCAAGGACGCACCCGCGCTCGGCAAGCTGCACGCCGGCGACATCATCCTGGCCGTGGACGGCACGCCGATCACCAAGGCCGAGGACGTCGCCGCGACGATCACCAAGCACCGGGCCGGCGAGAGCGTCACGCTCACCGTCGACCCCGCGGACGCCCGCGGCACCCGGCGCGACGTGCAGGTGGTCACCCGCAAGGCCGAGGACGACGGCCGGGCCCTGGTCGGCATCACGCCGGGCATCCTGCCCAAATTCCCGTTCAAGGTGGAGATCCACCTGGAGGACGTCGGCGGCCCGAGCGCGGGGATGATGTTCGCGCTCGGCATCGTGGACAAGCTCAGCCCCGGCGACCTGACCGGCGGCAAGTTCGTGGCCGGCACCGGCACCATCGACGACGAGGGCAAGGTCGGCGCGATCGGCGGCATCCAGATGAAGACCATCGGGGCCCGCCGCCAAGGCGCCAAGTACTTCCTCACGCCCAAGGCCAACTGCGCCTCCGCCGCGCAGACCAAGCCGGGCGGGCTGACCCTGGTCCAGGTGGAGACGCTGGACGACGCGCTCAAGGCGCTGGAGACGATCCGCACCGGCCAGGGCACTTTGACGGAATGTCATGCGTGACCGGTGCGAACCCCCTCGACGCGGACTACTCCTCGTCGCCCTCGCCGAACGTCGCCAACAGCGCCTCGGCCAGCCCCGGCACCAGGTCCGCGCCGGAGAGCACCTCGGAGTCGTCGTCCTTGTCCCGCAGCCGCACGGCCGACTCGCGCGAACCGTCGCGCAGCACGCCGACGGCGAGCCGGACCTCCTGGCGCTGCGGGTGCGACGCGACCCACTCGTGGATCTCGCGATCACTGCCCACCGCGGGCATGCTCGCCTCGGCGGACGGCGGCAACATCAGCCGCTCGACCACGAGCGCGCAGCCGAGCACGGCCTCGGGCCAGGCGATGCTCGCCAGGAATTCGTCGATCGCGACGTTCTCGGGGACCTCTTCCTGCTCGATCGGTGTCAGGGTGTCGATGGGCGCGTCACGGTCGGCGGACAAGCCGAGCTGCGCTGCGAGGTCGGGTTCGGTACGGGCCAATTCCGCGGTGTCCACGAGCGCGTACAGGCGGGCCTGCTGGTCCCAGCCGTACGCCGCCACGTGGCGTTCGATCTCGACGAGGGCCTGGGTGAGTGCAACGGTCATGACCCCATCTTCCCGTCTTCGCCCCACGGCGGATCACGACCCTGTATCGGCCGTGTCGGTGGGGAACCACGTCCTGTCTCGGTAAGTTGACCCATCGAGCGCCGACCGGGCGCGTCCAGGTAATGATCGAGGTGCGCACCCTTGGTTTTTCAGATGCCCGAACGAGGCGGCTCAGGTGGCCGTCGGATCAGAATGGGAGCTCCGTCCCGCAGGTCCAGAACCCTGCTCCTGACGCTGGCCATCCTCGTGGTGATCGTTGTCGCGTGGGTGCTGTTCGCGAATTTCTGGACGGATTGGCTCTGGTACAAGTCGGTCGGCTACGGAAACGTATTCACGACCAAGTTGTGGACGCGCATCGGGTTGTTCCTGGTGTTCGGTCTGCTCATGGCCGTGGTCGTCGGCGCCAACGTGTATGTCGCCTATCGGCTGCGACCGGCGTTCCGGGGGATGTCGCTGGAGCAGCAGAGTCTCGACCGCTACCGGTCGGCGATCACCCCGTTCCGTACGTGGTTGCTGATCGGCCTGTCGGTCGTCATCGGCATCATCGCCGGCACCTCGGCGTCGGGGCAGTGGAAGACGTGGCTCCAGTTCGTGAACGGCGTGTCGTTCGGAACCAAGGATCCGCAGTTCCACAAGGACGTGTCGTTCTACGCGTTCGACCTGCCGTTCTATCGATTCCTGATCAATTTCGCGTTCGTCGCGGTCGTCGTCGGCCTCGTCCTCGCGGTGATCACGCACTACCTCTACGGCGGACTTCGGGTGCAGAGCCCGGGCTCGCGGGCGACACCGGCCGCGCAGGCGCATCTTTCGCTGCTGCTCGGTCTTTTCGTGTTGTTCAAGGCCGTCGCGTACTGGCTGGACCGCTATTCGCTCGCGGTCTCCTCCGGTGATTTCAAGCAGGCGTCGCAATTCACCGGTCTGCGCTACACCGACGCGCACGCCGTATTGCCGGCCAAGACGATCCTGTTCATCGTCGCGCTGATCTGCGCGACGTTGTTCTTCGTCAACGTCTTCCGCCGCACCTGGGCACTGCCGATCATCGGCTTCGGCCTGATGGTGTTGTCCGCGGTGCTCATCGGCGGGCTCTACCCGGCGATCGTCGAGCGCTTCCAGGTCAAGCCGAACCAGCAGGCCAAGGAAGCCAAGTACATCGAGCGCAACATCCAGGCGACGCGCGACGCGTACGGCATCGACGCGGTGGAGCCGGAGAAGTACGACGGCAACGTCGAGGCCAAGCCCGAGCTCAAGGACCAGGCCGCGAACACGGCCAGCATCCGACTGCTCGACCCGAACATCGTCTCGCCGACGTTCAACCAGATGCAGCAGCTCCGGCAGTACTACGGCTTCCAGACCACGCTCGACGTCGACCGCTACATGATCGACGGCAAGATGCAGGACACCGTGATCGCGCTGCGCGAGCTGAACCCGAAGGGTGGTCAGACCCACAACTGGGTCAACGACCACACCAAGTACACCCACGGCTACGGCGTCGTCGCGGCCGAGGGCACCCGGGTGGACCGCGAGGGCAAGCCCGTCTACATCGAGGGCAACATCCGCACGGACGCGCAGGAGGCGGAGACGCCCAGCCCGCTCGGTCCGTACCAGCCGCGGATCTACTTCGGCGAGTCCACGACCGAGTACTCGATCGTGGGTGCGCCCAAGAACACCACGCCGACGGAGGTGGACTACCCGACCGACACCGCGTCCGGTCAGGCCACCTACACGTACAACGGCAAGGGCGGCGTCCCGATCGGCGGCATGTTCAACAAGCTGCTGTACGCGACGAAGTTCCAGGAGGGCAACATCCTGCTCTCCGACACGATCAACAAGGATTCGCGGATCCTGTACAACCGCACGCCCAAGGAACGGGTCGAGGCGGTCGCTCCCTGGTTGACCATCGACGGCGACCCGTACCCGGCCGTGATAAACGGCAAGGTGCAGTGGATCGTCGACGCGTACACGACCAGCAACGGCTATCCGTACGCGACGCGCACCACGCTGGGCGATGCCACCGCGGACTCGCTCAACGCCGAGGACCGGGCCCGGGGCGCGGTCGGCAACACCGGCAACGTCAACTACATCCGCAACTCGGTGAAGGCGACGGTCGACTCCTACGACGGCTCGGTCCGGCTCTACCAGTGGGACGAGAAGGATCCGGTCCTCAAGACCTGGATGAAGGCCTTCCCGAACACGGTCAAGAAGAAGAACGCGATCCCGCCGACCCTGATGGAGCACCTGCGCTACCCGCAGGACCTGTTCAAGGTGCAGCGCGATCTGTTGACCCGCTACCACGTGACCGACCCGCGGACGTTCTTCAACGGTTCCGACTTCTGGAAGGTCCCGAAGGACCCGACGGGCCAGGCACCGGGTTCCGGCGACCAGCCGCCGTACTACCTGTCGATGAAGATGCCGTCGGCGACACCGGGCGGCGCTCCCGACGCGCAGCAGTCGTTCCAGCTCACCAGCACGTTCGTGCCGAAGGAACGGCAGAACCTGGCCGCCTTCATGGCGGTGAACTCGGAACCCGGATCACCCGGCTACGGCAAGATCAGACTCCTGAGTCTGCCGCCGAACACGGCGATCCTGGGTCCGGACCAGATGCAGAACCAGTTCAAGTCGAACGCAGCGGTCGCACAGGTGATCAACATCCTGCAGCGGGGCGACTCGGTGGTGGTCTACGGCAACCTGCTCAGCCTGCCCGTGGGCGGCGGCATGTTGTACGTGGAACCGGTGTACGTCCGGGCCAACGCGCCGGGCTCGTATCCGGTCCTGCAGAAGGTGCTGGTCTCCTACGGCGGCAGCATCGCCTTCGAGGACACCCTCGATCAGGCGCTGACCAAGGTGTTCAGTGGTGCGCCGACCACGACGGTGCCACCGGAGACCGGTACACCGCCGACCACCGGCACGCCACCGCCGACGACGGGGACCACGCCGCCGCCGACGACCGAGAACCCGACGGTCAAGCAGGCGCTGGACGAGGCCAACGCGGCGCTCAAGGAAGCGGACGCGGCCCTGAAGGCGGGTGACTTCGCCAAGTACGGCGAGGCGCAGAAGCGCCTGCAGGCGGCCGTGAACAAGGCCATCGCGGCCGAGCAGGCGGCGGCCAAGCCGCCGGCCACGACGCCACCGGCGACCGGGACACCCCCGGCGACGGGGGCTCCGGCGACCGGCGCGACGCCGAAGCCGTGATCGACGGCGCATGACGCACGAGGCGGGCCCGCTCCCTTCGGGGGCGGGCCCGTCGCGTTATCGATTTGGTGTGCGGCTACCGGTCACGTAAGCTCAAGGCACAACGCATCGCGGGGTGGAGCAGTTCGGTAGCTCGCTGGGCTCATAACCCAGAGGTCGCAGGTTCAAATCCTGTCCCCGCTACTTGGGAAACACGCGAGAGGCCCGGTTCTTCGGAACCGGGCCTCTCGCGTATGTCGTGTTCGTGTCCCGGTGTCGTCGAGTCCGTTCGGTCGGATCCGGTGCGGGCCCGACCGGACGTGACGGCATGGCCCGACGCGGTGCGTCGGGGTGGCGCACGGGCTGAGGGGTGCCGGACTAGAGCGCGATCTGGCGGCGGCGCTTGGCGCGCAGCGGAGCCATCAGCGTGACGCGCGCCAGTCGGTGGCCGCGCGACTCGTTGCGCGGGGCCAGGCTCTGGATGATGGCGGCCGATTCGAGACTGCTCGCCGTCTCCTGCGTGGAGGCGCGACCGATGAGGGCGAGGTGCCTCTCGAGGCGCTCGCCCACGCCGCTTCGGCCGACGTCCATCGGTGGAACCGGGACTCGGCGCGGCATGCTCGGATGGTCCATTCCTGATATGACCACGACGCAGACCGTACCCCATCGGAGGCACGCCGTGACGGCTTCCGACCCCATGTCGAGATTCGATCGTGTCCGGGATTGGCCGAGAACCCCGTTGTGGCGCAATCGAACTCCCGGTCAACCAGGGGTAATTGCTGTCAAAGGGGGATCGATTCGGGATCGGGGTCGGGATGAACAGGTTCACTCCATGGTCTGAATTCGGCCGCTCTCGCGGGTCGTCCGCGCGGTGCGTGCGGCGCTGCCGGTCGGGTATGACGATTCCGGGCGCCGTTCCGGGTGCGGGCGAAGGGATTTGCCTGCCCTCGGACGCTGCCGTAGAGTTGTGTCTACCGACGCGGGGTGGAGCAGCTCGGTAGCTCGCTGGGCTCATAACCCAGAGGTCGCAGGTTCAAATCCTGTCCCCGCTACCACATCGAAGGGCCCGGTCTTTACGACCGGGCCCTTCGTGCATGCGTCGACATGGGACGTATCACGACAATACGTCCGGAGTCGGGCCGTCGTTGCCGAATCGCGACTGCATGGATGTGGCCCGAGATGCCACGATGGAGTCATGGGGGCGTGGAAGGGACATCGCGGACGGCGGGGGGACGACCCACCGCCGGAGGCCGACGTCTTCGAAGCGGTGCCGGAAGGCCCCGACACGGTGGTCCTGGACCGCGGTCGGGCCGCCGCCGCGACGACTCCCGCACACCCCGACGACTATGCCGTGCTGGTTCCGTTCCGGCCGCGTCGGCGCAGCCCGAGCGGCAGCGTCGAGGGACACGAGGCGCTGGATCGGCACGAGGCGGCCGAACTCGAACGCCGCTATCGCGAGCGGGCCGGCCGTAGCCCCTCCGCCGCGAACAGCCTCGCGCTGATGTTGCTGGAGCGCGGCGAACAGGACGAGGCCGCCGAGCTGTTGCGGCGGGCCGCCGAGGCGGGACACCGGGGCGCCGCGACCAACCTCGGCGTTTTGATGCACCGTCAGGGGCGGGACGACGCCGCGTCGTTGTGGTGGCACCGGGCGGCCGAGGCGGGCAGTCGGATCGCGGCGTTCTCGCTCGGCGCGCTGCTGCTGGATCAGGCCGACGCGGCGCGGGCGGGCGCCGGCGCGAGCATGGGTGTCCACCACGATCTTTCCGGCCAGGGCGTCTATTGGCTGCGCAACGCGGCCGAGTCGGGGCATGTGCGGGCCGCACTCACGCTGGGCGAGTTCTTCGAGTTGACCGGGCGGGCCGGGGCCGAGCGGTGGTATCGCCGGGCGGCCGAGGCCGGGCACCCCGAGGCGGCCTATCGGCTCGGCAGGATGGGGCAGGAGCGGGACGACGAACGCGCGGCGTCGACGTGGTTCCTGCGGGCGGCCTCGTGCGGCCACGTGCGGGCCGCGGTACGGCTGGCGACCTCGCTGGAGCGGGCGGGGGACACCGCCGAGGCGATCGGGTGGTACCGGCTCGCGGCCGAGGAGGGGGACGCCGAGGGCGCCCGCGCGCTCGGGTTCCTGTTGCAGGACGCGGGTGACGTCGAGGGTGCGGTGCGGTGGTGGCAGGTCGCCGCGGAGGCCGGTGACGGGACGGCCGCCAACGCGCTCGGTGCGTGGTTCGCGGCCGGCGGGCGGTCGAGCGAGGCGGCCCGGTGGTACGAACGGGCCGCGGCGGCGGGCGAGTGCAACGGGGCGTTCAATCTGGGCCTGTTGCACGCCGAGCACGAGGACGCGCCGGGCGCCGAGCGGTGGTTCCGGATGGCCGCGTATGCGGGCCACGGGGACGCGGCCAACGCGCTGGCGGGGCTGCTGCTGGAGCGCGGGGACGACGAGGAGGCGCGGATATGGTTCGCGCGGGCCGCCGAGGCGGGCAGCGTGGACGGCTCGTACAACCTGGGCATCCTGCACGCGCGCGGCGGCCTGGACGACGCTGCCGAGACCTGCTGGCAGCGGGCTGCGGAGGCGGGGCACGCGGACGCGGCGCTGCAACTGGGCTTGTTGCTTGAACGGCGGGGGGATGCCGAGGGGGCGGCGCGGGCCTACGAGACGGCGGCGCGGGCGGATCGACCGACCGCGGCCTTTCGGCTCGGGGCGATGTTGGCCGAGGCGGGGGCGGCCGAGCAGGCGGAGCGCTGGTACGCGGTGGCGGCGGACGCGGGGCATGTGACGGCGGCGCTGCGCTGCGGGGTGTTGTGCGCGCGGCGGGGTGAGGACAAGTCGGCGGCGCGGCGGTTCAAGGTCGCGGCCCAGGCGGGCAGCGTGTCCGGGGCGTGGAATCTGGCGCTGTTGCATCTGCGGCACGAGGATCCGGACGGCGCGGAGCCGTGGTTGACGGTGGCCGCGCGTGGGGGGCACGGGCGGGCGGCGTTGCGGCTGGTGGTGTTGGCGTTGCGGCGTGGGGACCTGGCCGACGCGGAGCATTGGTGTGGACCGGCGGTTGCGCACGGCCCGGCGGAGGTTGCGGCCAAGGCGCAGCGGTTGCTGGACGCGTTCCGGGCGGAGTCGCTGGCCAGTTGACGGTCGGCCTCGGTCGGCTGCGTCCCCGAACGCCGGACGGGCCGGTGGCTCGGCCGGCTTTGTCGTCAAGCGCCGGACGGGCCGATTGGGGTTGAGTGTCCGTGTGTGCGTGCGTCCTGGGTTGTCCTCGAGCGCCGAACGGGCTGATTTTGTTGTGTTCGGGCCTTCGGGTTGCGGTGGGGTCGGGTCGGGTGTGTGCAAGGGCCGGGTCGGTTGAGGCTGGAGGTGGGTGGTTGTGCGGGGTGGCTGGTTGCGGAAGGGGCGGGGGATCGGGGGCGGTGGGGGCACCTTTGTGGGGGAGTGGCCCGGGGAGGGCGGGGGCCGTGAGGGGGCCGGGCGGGTGGTGGCTCATCTGCGGAGTGTGGTGGCGGCGGGGGACGCGGGGGCTGATGCGGCTGCGGTGAGGGTGATGGGGTTGTCCGCGGCGGCGCTGGTTCGGGTGGATCGGGCCGCTCGGCCGCGGGCGGTCGCGGGGGTGCTCGGCGGGGTGGCCGAGGCCAGGACGTTGCTGCGTACGCGTCGGCATCCGTTGGCTGCGGCGGTGACGAGTCTGGACGAGAACGGCGGGCTGCGGGAGGAGGCGGTGGTGCGCTTGGCGGCCGAACCCGGGCCGTTGGCCTCGGTGTTCCTGGCGCTGCGGACCGACGACTGGGTGGACTCGGTGCGCGAGCGGGCGTTGGCCGCGCTGCGTTGGCACGACGAGCCGGACGAGATGCGGGCGGTGGTGCCCGTGCTCGACGCGCTGCGCGGACGGAGCCGGTCCGAGGGGGTGTTGTCCGCCTACCGGGAGGCGTTGCTCACCGGGCCGCGCCGGGAGGCGCGGGGGCGCACGTTGGCCACCGAGGAGCAACCGAGCGTGCGCCGCCTGGGCATGGAACTCCTGGACGAGGACGCGCTGTTGGCGATCGCGCTGCGCGACTCGGACCATGCCTGCCGGAGCGCGGCCGGACACGCCCTGCTGGCCCGGCTGCGCGGCCGGGAGCGCCGACACGTCGCGATCCGGCTGCTGCGGGTGCCCGATCCCCGGGTGCGCGAGCGGGCGGTCGAGGTGTTGCCGGCCGGGACCGAACCGGCCGTACTCGCGGGTGCGTTGGCGGATCGCTCGCCCCGGGTGCGGGACGCCGCGCGGCGCCGGCTGTCGGCGGGCGGCGCCGATCCGGCCACCGCGTACCGAGACTTCCTGCGCACCCGGCCCTCGCCGGGCATGCTGCTCGGCCTGGCCGAGTGCGGCGAGGACGCCGACCTGGACATCCTGCACGCCCACCTGGACGCGGAGCGGTCCGCGCTGCGCCGGGCGGCCCGCGCGGGCGCGGTCCACCTGGTCCGGCGGACCACGCCCACGTAGTGGGTCGGCTCGGCCTCAGCCCGATTGGCAGTCCGGGCACACGCCCCGGAAGGTGACCTCGACGCCGGAGATGTCGAAGCCGAAGCGCTCCGTCTCGGCGAGGCCCGCGATCGGGTCGCAGTCCGGATGCACGTCCCGGATCGTCCCGCACACGCGGCACACCAGATGCTGGTGCGCGGTGCGGGCGTTGGGGTCGTACCGCTTCGCCCGCCCGTCGGTGCCCACCTCCAGCACCTCGCCGAGCGTGACGAGTTCGTTCAGCGTGTTGTAGACGGTCGCCCGGCTGATCTCCGGCAGGCGTTCGCCCGCCCGCGCGTGCACCTCGTCGGCGGTCAGGTGTACGTGGTCGCCGTTCAGGACCTCGGCCACGACGCGCCGCTGCGCGGTCAGGCGCCATCCCCGCGCACGCAGTCGTTCCAGAAGGTCGCTCATGCGTACGACGATACAGGTCCCCGGATTGGATCTGGTCTAAATATTGTTCTGGACAAAGTCCAAACTTGGTCCTAGGTTGGGTGCCTGACCACGGCACGAGCAACGCCAGGGGAGACGCAAACCATGTCGCAGCAGCCGAACACGCTGACCACCGAATCCGGCGCACCGGTGGCCGACAACCAGAACAGCCAGACCGCGGGCCCCGGCGGGCCGTTGCTGCTCCAGGACCAGTACCTGATCGAGAAGTTGGCCCGGTTCAATCGGGAGCGCGTCCCGGAGCGGGTGGTGCACGCCCGCGGTTCGGGCGCGTTCGGCTACTTCGAGGTCACCGCCGACCTGTCCCGGTTCACCAGGGCGCACTTCCTCGGCGAACCCGGCCGGCGTACCGAGGTGTTCACCCGCTTCTCCACCGTCGCCGGCAACCTCGGCTCGGCGGACGCGGTGCGCGACCCGCGCGGCTTCGCGGTGAAGTTCTACACCGAGGAGGGCAACTACGACCTCGTCGGCAACAACACCCCGGTGTTCTTCATCAAGGACCCGCTGAAGTTCCCGGACTTCATCCACACCCAGAAGCGCGACCCGTACACCGGCAGCCAGGAGGCGGACAACGTCTGGGACTTCTGGTCGCACTCGCCCGAGGCCATCCACCAGGTCACCTGGCTGTTCGGCGACCGCGGCATCCCCGCGTCCTACCGGCACATGGACGGCTTCTCCTCGCACACCTATCAGTGGGTCAACGCCGAGGGCGAGGCGTTCTGGGTCAAGTACCACTTCAAGACCGACCAGGGCATCCGGAATCTGACCGCGGACACCGCCGCCGCGCTCGCCGGCACCGACCCCGACTCGCATCAGCGGGACCTGCTCGCCGCGATCGACGCGGGAGCCGCGCCGTCGTGGACGCTCAAGGTGCAGATCATGCCGGTCGCGGAGGCCGCGACCTACCGGTTCAACCCGTTCGACCTGACCAAGGTGTGGCCGCACGCCGACTACCCGCTGATCGAGGTCGGCCGGCTGGTGCTGGATCGCAATCCGGAGAACGTGTTCGCCGAGGTCGAGCAGGCCGCGTTCAACCCGGCCAACTTCGTGCCGGGCATCGGTCCCAGCCCGGACAAGATGCTCCAGGGTCGGCTGTTCGCCTACGCCGACGCACACCGCTACCGGGTGGGCGTCAATCACACCCAACTCCCGGTCAACGCGCCGCACGCCACCGTCGCCCGCAACCACGGTCGGGACGGCCACATGGCGACCAACCCGGGCGGGCGGGCCAAGAACTATGAGCCGAACAGCTTCGGCGGCCCGTACGAGAGCGGCCTGCCGCTGTGGGCGGCGACCCCGGTGGCCGGTGTCACCGGAACCCACGAGGCCCCCGCGCACGCCCAGGACGACGACTACGTGCAGGCCGGCAACCTGTACCGGCTGATGGCGGCGGACGAGCAGGCCCGGCTGGTGGCCAACATCTCCGGCTTCCTGGCCCAGGTCTCCCGAGACGACATCATCGACCGGGTCGTCGGGCACTTCCGGGCCGCCGACCAGGGCTACGGCGACCGGATCGCCGCCGCCGTCAAGGACCTGCGCGCCTGACCACCCCCCGAGAACCGCCGCCCGGTACCTGAGCCGCGAATCGGTGCCGGGCGGTGTCGGCGCGGGCGACCGGGGCGCACCCGGTCGCCCGCCGCGATCAACTCACCAACTCCTCGGTGCGTTGTGCCTCGTGGATCTGGCAACGCACGATGTCGCGGACCGAGATGATGCCGAGTACGTCACCGTCGTCGAGCACGATCAGGTGGCGAAAGCCGCCGCGGGTCATCGCCGCCGCGGCGTCCGCCAGGGTCCAGGACGGGGTCGCGAAGACCACGTTCGAGGTGAGGTGATCGCCGGCGCACTCGGCGTCGGGATTCTGGCCCGCGCCGACCGACATCAGGATGTCCCGCTCGGTGAGAATGCCCAGCCCGGACGTGTCCGGGTCGATCACCACCGCCGCGCCGATCTGGCGGGCGGACATCAGGCGCGCCGCGGCGCGGAGCGTATGGGTCGGGCCGATGGTCAGAACGATCGTGCTCATGCCGTCGCGAACGAGCATGTGACACCACCTCCGTCGGGGCGTGGATGTCAGGGCGAGGGTGCGCTCGGGAAAGTTTTCACAAGTTCACAAGCCCTGTTTTCACATGGTCACATGCCGCGAAGGTCAAGGGAAGGTATAGCGGACAACTCACTCGAAAGGAGTACCGCAATCCTGCGGGACGCCCGGAACCGTCAGACGCCCTCGGGCACGTCGCCGAGCCGGGCCAGCAACTCCTCGTGCAGCAGCCCGTTGGAGGCGGCGGCGGTGCCGCCGGCGGGGCCCGGGGTGCCGGCGAGCGAGCCGAATCGTCCGCCCGCCTCCTCGACGATCACCGACAGCGGCGCGAGGTCCCACAGGTTGACCTCGGGCTCCGCGCAGATGTCCACCGCGCCCTCCGCGACCAGCATGTACGACCAGAAGTCGCCGTAGGCACGGGTGCGCCAGCAGGCCCGGGTCAGGTCCAGGAAGTCGTCCATCCGGCCGCGCTCCTCCCAGCCGCCCATGCTGGAGTACGCGAACGAGGCGTCCTCGATCGCGGCCACCTTCGACACCCGGCAGCGCGAAGCCTGGGACAGGCTGCGGCCGGTCCACGCGCCGGCGCCCTTGGCGGCCCACCAGCGACGTCCCAGCGCGGGTGCGGAGACCACGCCCATCACCGACTCGTCGCCGTCCATCAGCGCGATCAGCGTCGCCCACACCGGCACGCCCCGGACGAAGTTCTTGGTGCCGTCGATCGGGTCGATCACCCAGCGCCGGGGACCGTGGCCGGTCGAGCCGAACTCCTCGCCCAGCACCGCGTCGCGCGGGCGGCCACGCCCGAGCTGGTGCCGGATGATCTCCTCGGCGGCCTTGTCCGCGTCGCTGACCGGGGTCATGTCCGGCTTCGTCTCGACCCGGAGGTCGAGCGCCTTGAAGCGGTCCATGGTGGTCGCGTCGGCGGCGTCCGCGAGAACGTGGGCGAAGCGCAGATCATCGTCATAGCCGGGCATGACACGAACAGTACTGGCGGCTCGCGAACGTTTGTGTACACCCCGCGCGCACGGACACACTTACGCGCCGTCGCCGCCGCCTCGTACGCTCGTTATGCAGACAAGGAAGCGCGATCAGCGACAGTCGACAACCGTTCATCGATCGTGCGCGTGATACGAGTACGAAGTCGATGGCGGAGGGGGTGCGGGACCGCGATGGCACTGTTCGGGGTCGGGCGCAGGACAACACACGGCAAAGAGGCCGTACCGGGACCCGGTCTCGTCCAACCGCGTCGAAGTCTGGACGGTTGGACGCTGGAGGGCACTGCGCTCGAGGATCGTTTCGAGCGCGAGGAACTGCGCGAGCTGGGCACCCTGTTGCACGGCGTCGGGGCCGAGATGCGCACCGCGTGGACCTACGAACGCGCCGCCGACCTGCTGGAGCGGGCGGGCGAGCGACCCCAGGCGCTCGCCGTCGTGGAGGCGTGGTTCGCGCTGCCCGAGGAGGTGCGTCGGGCCAGTCCGGCCGCGACCCGATCGCTGGGTCGACGTCGGCAGCGGCTGCGCAGCCGGTTGGGCTCCGCGGCCGGTCCGGCGGCGGCCATCCCGGCGCAGGCCCGGATCGGCGCGGCGATGCCGGCCAGGCCGGGCAAGCCGCCGGTGGTGCCGGGCGAGAGCGGGACGGCGTCGAGCGCCCCGGCCGAGGGCACGTCGAGGACGGAGCAGGCTACTCGCCGGTAATCGATGGCCTCGTGGGGGTTCCGGTCGGCGCGACGAGGGCGTAGGACAGCCAGTACACGGCTACCGCCGCCGCACGTCACACGTCTCTCGCGAGGAGAACGCCCGTGTCGACGCACGATCTGTACGCGCTGCCCGCCGATATGACGGTCTGGGAGGTCCCCGCGTCGGGGGCGGCCCGGTTCAACTGGGAGTACGACGAGGGCCGGGATCGCCTCCTCGCCCTGTACGCCAAGGGCAAGGACAAGCAGTGGGACGCCGCCCGGCGGATCGAGTGGGATCTGCCGGTGGACCCGACGAACCCGCTGGGCATCCCGCAGGAACTGAACACGCTGTACGGCACGCGCAGTTGGAACATGATGTCGCAGCGCGAGCGCGACGAACTGGGCCGGCACGCCATCGCCTGGCAGTTCAGCCAGTTCCTGCACGGCGAACAGGGCGCGCTGATCTGCAGCGCGCGGATCGCCGAGTCGGTGCCCGACCTGGACGCGAAGTTCTACGCGGCCACCCAGGTGATGGACGAGGCCCGGCACGCCGAGGTGTACGCGCGCTTCCTCAAGGACAAGGTCGGCCTGTACTACCCGATCAACCCGAGTCTGAAGTCGTTGCTCGACGACACGCTGTCGGACGGCCGCTGGGACATGCCCTACCTGGGCATGCAGGTGTTGATCGAGGGCCTGGCGCTGGCCGCCTTCGGGATATTGCGCGATCTGACCACGGTCGCGCTGCCCAAGCAGATCCTGGCGTACGTGATGCAGGACGAGGCCCGGCACGTGGCGTTCGGGCGGATGGCACTGCGCGACTACTACCGCGAACTGAGCGACGCCGAGCGCGGCGAGCGCGAGGAGTTCGTCGTCGAGGGCTGCTACCTGATGCGCGACCGGCTGCGCGACGAGGAGGTGTGGGACAACTTCCTGATCGACAAGGCCGAGGCGCGCGAGGCCACCGAGAACTCCGAATACCTGCGCGAGTTCCGCCGGTTGTTGTTCGGTCGGATCGTCCCGTGCATCAAGGACATCGGCCTGTGGGGGCCCAAGGTGCGTGGCACCTTCGCCGAGATGGGCGTGCTGGACATGGGCGATACCGATGTCGAGCACATGATGCGCGCCGACGAGGACCAGGCCGAGGCGTTGGATCGGGACCGGCGTTTTCGCGCGGACGAACGGGCCCGGGCGGCCGAGGTGACCGAGATGGTGGAACTGGGCTCGGACGACTGAGCCGGGGCCGGCCGCGGCGCGAGGGGTTCCGGTGCGAGAAGGCCGCAGGCACGGGGACGGGCTAGATTTTCGGCATGACCGATCTTGTACGCGCCCGTCCGCCCGCCTTCGTCTTCGACCTCGACGGGACCCTCGTCGACAGCGTCTACCACCACGTGATGTCGTGGCAGGAGGCGCTCAGCGAGGCCGGCATCGACCTGGCGATGTGGCGGATCCACCGCAAGGTCGGGATGAGCGGTGGATTGTTCGTCAAGGGCATCCAGCGCGAGACGGGCATCGACCTGTCGCCCGAGCAGGTGGAGGCGCTCACCGACGCGCACGGGCGCCACTACGCCGCCCGGGTGCCGTTCGTGCAGCCGCTGCCCGGGGCTCCGGAGCTGCTGCGCCACCTCACCGACGTGGGCATCCCGTGGACCATCGCCACCAGTGGGCGGCGGGCCGGCGCCGAGCCGATGCTGGCCAAGCTCGGCGCGCCCGCCGACCTGGCGATGGTCACCCGCGACGAGGTCGCCCGGGCCAAGCCGGATCCGGACCTGTTCCTGGCCGGTGCGGCCAAGCTCGGGGTGGACCCGGCGCAGTGCGTCGTGGTCGGGGACAGCATCTGGGACCTGCTGGCCGCCCGCCGGGCGGGATCGCTGGGCGTGGGACTGCTCTCCGGCGGCTACGGCGCGGACGAACTCGAACGGGCGCACGCCTTCCGGGTCTACGACGAGCCGGGCGACCTGCTGGCGCACATCGACGAGCTGGGCGTACGCGGCGACTGACCTCGCACGGGCATCCGGGTGATCCTGTCCGACAACCCGTCCCCGGCGGGGTCGAAAGTCCTACCCTGGAGCCATGGGTCCGGCCGACGAACCTGCGGAACTGCTCCGTCTCCTCGCCGACGACGCCCGGTTGAAGGTGTTCGCCGCGTTGGTTCTGGAGGCCCACCTCAGCTCCGAGATCGCCGATCGGGCCGGACTGCCGCTGCGGGACACGATCAAGGTGCTGGCCCGGTTGGAGTCGGCCGGTCTGGCCGCGCGGTCCGGCGACGGCTGGCATGCCTGCCCCGAGGCGTTGGCCCAGGCCGCGGCTGGGATGGGCGGGGAGCCGGACGACGCGTTCGCCGACCGCGGCCCGGCCGAGGCGGCGGTGTTGCGCACCTACCTCGTCCGGGGCCGGGTCCGGCAGTTGCCGGTGCAGCGGGCCAAGCGGCTGGTCGTGCTGGATCACATCGCGGGCAGCTTCGAACCCGGAGTGCGCTACGACGAGGCCGAGATCGAGGAGACGTTGCACCGGTTCATGGACGATCACGCCGCCCTGCGCAGGCACCTCGTCGACGAGGGCTTCCTCGGCCGCGAGGGCGGGATGTACTGGCGCACCGGCGGGTCGTTCGTGGTCTGAACGACCCGCCGGATCCTCGGTCGGGGTGTGCCCCCGGGGCGTGTCTCAGCGGACCGGAACCAGGTTCATTTCGATGCCGCCGTTGTCCGTGCGGACGTCGATCACCCGGTTCGAACGGGTGTCGTTGCCGATGTCGTTGTTGACGCCGCCGTTGTCGGTGTGGGTGGACACCCGATAGGTGTTGTGGTCGTCCGGCACGCTGAGGTGCACCCCGCCGTTGTCGGTGCGCACCTTCACGTTCGTGGGCGCCGTGTCGAAGCGCAGCCGGACGCCGCCGTTGTCGGTTTGCACCGAGACCCGGTCGGCGTTCACCCGGGACACCGAGACGCCACCGTTGTCGGTGTTCAGGCTCAGATTGCCGGTGCTGTCGTCGATGCCGATGTGCCCGTTGCTGGTGGTGAACTGCATGTCCTGGCGCAGGCCGCTCGCGGTGATCGAGCCGTTGTCCGCGCCGACCCTGAGCGGGACGTCGAGCGGGACCTTGATCCGGTAGGACCCGCCGCAGCTCACGCCCAGGAAGCTCGGGCAGTTCAGCCGCAGCTTGAGCCGGTTGCCCTGCAGGGTCCAGGTCGGGTCGGGGCCGTTGATGCTGTCGGTGATCCGCCGGTCCACGATGATCCTGCCCGGCTCGCCCGGTTCGAGGGTGACCCCGCCGTTGTCGGTGTCGATGACCAGGTCGCCGGTGGTGAGGGTGAAGGTCCTCGTGTCGTGCACGTCGTGGCTGGAGAGCGCGATGATCCCGGTCCACGCCGCCAGCAGGATCCCCGTGATGGCGAACACCCCACCGAAGAAGATCAGTGACGTCCGTAGCGGCCTTTTCATGACACTCTCCCCGACAGGTGATCCGAAGCTGCCCAAACTGTATGAGCGCTCGTCCCGAGGGCGGCATCCGGCGGTCACCCGGACCCGGGGTAGGGCTGGCCCCCCTGAGCGGACCGTGAGCGCCCGGGCGGCACGGGTGTTCGACGCGCACTGAACCCGGGCACCGTGTGAGCCGTTGCTCTGTGCGAGGGTCGTGCATCCCCCTCGGCCCCGACTGCTTAGGAGAGCCTTTTCATGTTCGACACCGTCTCCGGCCTGCCCCTCCACGTCCTGGTCGTGCACTTGGCGGTGGTCATCGTGCCGGCGGCGGCGATCGCGAGCGTGCTCGTGGCGGCCCGGCGCCCGTGGCTGCTGCGCGCCGGGTGGTGGGTGGTCGGCCTGGACGCCGCCGCCGCGCTGACCGCCTTCGTCGCGAAGGAGAGCGGCGAGAAGCTGCTCGCCCGGCTGGACCGGCTCACCGAGGGCCAACGCGCCGCCGCGGTACAGACCCACGTGGACCGGGGCGCGGACATGCTCTGGTACGTGCTGGGTCTGTTCGGCGTCACGCTGGTGCTGATGCTGGTCGCGCGGCACCGGGCCGCCGCGACGTTCCGGCCGCGGACGATACCGCCGATCGTGGTTCCGATCGTGGCCGTGCTGACCGTGGTGGCCGCGGTGTTCGCGGTCGTCCAGGTGGTGCGGGTGGGCGAATCCGGGTCCAAGGCGGTCTGGCACGACACGGTCGAGAACAGCCTCGCGGCGCCGCGTTGACGGATCAGGCCCGGACGGTGGCTTGGGCCTCGGTCTTGTCGGTCGGGGTCGGCTCGGGGCGGGTGGGCAGGAGCAGGCACAGCGGGACGGCGAGGGCGGTGATGGCCACCGACCACCAAAAGGCGTCGCCGAAGCCGTCGGCCAGGGCGTCGGGGGTGTGCGCGCCGGCGCCGGTGTGCTGGAGGACGACGGCCAGGGCGGCGGTGCCCACCGAGCCGCCGATCTGCTGGGCGACGCGGGTGATGATGCTCGCGTGCGGGATCTCCCGGTGCTCCAGGCCGACGTAGCCGGCGCCGGCGAGCGCGATCGTGGCGGCGCCCATGCCGGCGCCGCGGACGAACAGCGCGGCCATCAGCAGGACCAGGGCGGTGTCGGCGGTGACGAAGGCGAACGGCGCCGTGGCCGCGGTGACGACGGCGAATCCGACGCAGGCGACCGGGCGTGGACCGAAACGGTCGGTGTACTTGCCCGCCAGGGTGCGGGCGAGGAGCAGCCCGAAGCCCTGGGGGATGAGCAGCAGACCGGCGCCGAGGGCGTCCTCGCCGCGGACCTGCTGGAAGTACAGGGGCAACAACAGCATCGCCCCGTACAGGGTGATCCCGGCCAGGAAACCGAGGCCGGCGGCGGCGGCCAACGCGCGATGGCGCAGGAGCCGCAGGTCGACCAGGGCGCCGCTGCCGCGCGTCGGTGCCCACGCGACGAAGCCGCCGACCAGGGCGAGGCCGCCGAGCAGCGGGACGAGGACCTCGGCGCCGGCGAATCCCGCGCCCTCGACCCGGGAGAGGCCGTAGATGATCGCGGCGACGCCGGGGGAGAGCAGGAGCAGGCCGACGACGTCCAGCTTGGCGCGGGCGCCGTCGGGTGCGGGTCGGTCGTCGGGCAGGTTGCGCCAGGCGAGCCAGGCGCCGACGACGCAGAACGGGATGTTGACGAGGAAGAGCCAGCGCCAGTCGGCCAGATGCAGGATGAGGCCGCCCAGCACCGGGCCGAGGATCGGGCCGAGCGCGGTGGGCAGGGTGACGGCGGCCATCACCCTGCCGATGTGGCGGCCCTTGCCGGCCTGCATGATCAGCGTGGCCATCAGCGGCATCATGATGCCGCCGCCGACGCCCTGGAGGAGTCGGAAGGCGATCAGAGCGGTCACGCTCCCGGCCGACGCGGACAGGATCGAGCCGAGCAGGAAGACGCCCAGGGCCGCGATCCACAGGCGTTTGCCGCCCATGCGGGACTGCGCCCAGCCGGCGAGCGGCATGGTGACGAACACGGCCAGCAGGTAGCCGGTGCTCACCCACTGGATCGTCGACAGCGGGGCGTCGAGTTGCCCGGCCAGGTCGTCGAGGGCGACGCTGACGATGGTGGTGTCGAAGACGACGGCCAGGGTGCCCACCACGATGGTGAAGGCCATCCGCCATACGGCGGGGTCGATACGGTCGGGGTCCGTCGCCGCGGGCGTGGGGCCGGTGTCATGGGAAACGTTCACGAACAGCCACCTAAGATATAGAGTCCTATCTTACGGATGCCACGCTACGGCGCCGATATAAGATAGGCAAGTCTATCTAAGGGATGCAGGGGAGATGTGCATGGCCGAGCGGCGCCGCGGGGCGGCACTGGAGAAGGCGCTCCTGGACGCGGCCTGGGAAGAACTCGTGGCCAACGGCTACGCCAGGTTCACCATGGACGCCGTCGTGCAGCGCGCGGGCACCAGCCCGCCCGTGCTCTATCGCCGCTGGTCCGACCGCGACGAACTGGTCCGGGCGGCCATCGGGCACATGCTGGAGCAGAACCGCCTCGACGTGCCCGACACCGGAAGCCTGCGGGAGGACGTCCTCACCCTCATGCGGGAGATCAACGCCACCCGCGTCCGGTTCGTCACCGTGATGAGCGTGCACCTGGCCGGCTACTACCAGGAGACCGGCACCAGCCCCGGCGACCTCCTGACGGCGGGGCGGGAGAATTCCGTCGACGTGCTCTTCGAGCGCGCCGTCGCGCGCGGCGAGATCAAGAATCCGGAACTTCTCACCGAGCGCGTCAAGGACCTGCCGTTCGGCCTGCTGCGGCTGGAGATCCTGACGACCTTCGCTTCCGTGCCGGACCGGCTCCTGGAGGAGATCGTCGACACGATCTTCCTCCCCCTGGTGCGCTGACCCCGGCGGTGGGCGTCAGTCGCCCTCGTCGCGTTCGCGGGTGCTCAGCAGCCGACGCAGCGAGTACAACCGGGCCGGCTCGGCGTGGCCGGCCTCGACCCAGGCGTCGAGCGCGCAGTCGGGTTCGTCGTGCGAACACGCGCGCGGACAGTCCTCGGTGCCCGCCGCCAGGTCGGGGAAGGCGTTGATCACCCGACCCAGGTCGACGTGGTTGAGGCCGAACGAGCGCACTCCCGGGGTGTCCACGACCCAGCCCTGATCGAGGCCGGGCTCGACCGTGTCGTCCTCGAAGGGGGGCAGCCGCAGGGTCAGCGCCGACGTGGTGGTGTGCCGGCCGCGACCGGTCACCTCGTTGACGTGGCCGACCGCGCGCCGGTGGTTCGGCACCAACTCGTTGACCAGGGTGGTCTTGCCGACGCCGCTGTGGCCGACGAAGACGGTGACCTTGCCGGCCAGGCGGGCACGGATCGGATCCAGGTCCCAGTTCGACTCGCTCCTGGTGACCACGAACTCCACGCCGAGCGCCCCGTACATCTCCAACAGGTCGTCGGGAGAGGCGAGATCGGCCTTGGTGAGCACGAGCAGCGGCTCCAGGCCCGCGTCGTAGGCGGCCACCAGGCAGCGGTCGATCAGCCGTGGGCGCGGCTCGGGGTCGGCCAGCGCGGTGACGATCGCGAGCTGGTCGGCGTTGGCCACGATGATCCGCTCGTACGGATCGTCGTCGTCGGCGGTGCGGCGCAGCGTGCTGCGGCGTTCCTCGACCCGGACGATCCGGGCCAGCGAGCCGTCCTCGCCGCTGAGGTCGCCGACGATGGCGACCCGGTCGCCCACCACGACGCCCTTGCGGCCCAATTCGCGGGCCTTCATCGCGGTGATCGAGCGGTCCGGCGCGTCCTCGTCCTCCAGCAGGCACGTGTACCGGCCGCGGTCGACGGTCAGCACGCGACCCTCGCGGGCGTCCTCGTGCTTGGGCCGGGTCCGGGTGCGCGGACGGGAACCGCGCTTGCCCGGACGGACCCGGATGTCGTCCTCGTCCAAATCCCTGCGTCGGTTGGAGCCCAGTCCCGCCATCGTCCCGGGCCTCTCAGCCGCGTCGTGCGGTCAGCATGCGCGTCCACAGACCGGTGAAGTCGGGCATGGTTTTCGCGGTGGTCTCCACGTTCTCCACTTCCACGCCCGGGACCAGCAGGCCCAGCACGGCGGCCGCGGTGGCCAGCCGGTGGTCGTCGTAGGTGTGGAAGACACCGCCGTGCAGCGGACGCGGCCGGATCTCCAGGCCGTCCTCGATCTCGTTCACGTCGCCGCCGAGGTCGTTGATCTCCTTGACCAGCGCGGCCAGGCGGTCGGTCTCGTGCAGCCGCAGGTGGGCCACGCCGGTCAGCCGGCTGGGGCCGTCGGCCAGTGCCGCGACCGCCGCGATCACCGGGGTCAGCTCGCCGACGTCGTGCAGATCGGCCTCGATGCCGTGCACCGCGGTGCCGCCGGTCAGGGTCAGGCCGGCCGCGCCGAGCGTGCACGAGCCGCCCATCGCGGTGAAGATCGAGCGCAGCCGGTCACCGGGCTGCGTGGTGTGCTCGGGCCAGTCCCGTACGGTCACCGAACCGCCGGTGACCAGCGCGGCGGCCAGGAACGGACCGGCGTTGGACAGGTCCGGCTCGACGACCATGTCGCGGCCGAGCAACGCGCCCGGGGCGAC